>JAEDLC010000099.1 GCA_016295505.1 Dorea sp. | reverse complement strand
GCATTGAGTAAGAAGCCCCCACTTCAAACAAAGTTAAGTGGTGGGAGCATGTCACTTTATAGTGCATAAGACAATCAATATCAAAGAGGCACATAGAATGAGATAAAAGGACATTTGCCTTATTCTTTATTTATGCTATAATGAGAAAGGAAAATGTTTTAAGCAATTTTGGAGGTATAAGATGGCAAGAAAACAAACAAAAAAAACCACAGCCAAGAAAAGTACAGCGGCAAAGAAAAGTACCCGGAAAGTTGATACAAAGCCGATAACAGCCGTTGAAGAAGAGAAAGTTGCTGAAGCGGCAGAAGAGGTTAAGGCAGAAGAGGTTAAGGCGAAAGCAGAGGAGCCTGTAATAGAAGAAGTTGTAAAAGAAGAAACTGTGATGGAAGCAGCAGCAGAAGAGGCAGTAGCAGAAGAGGCAGTAGCAGAAGAGGCAGTAGCAGAAGAGGCTGCACCGGAAGAAGCGGTTTGTGAGGAATATATGACACCAAGAAGAAGTATTGCATTTATTGGTTCAGAGTGTTATCCATTTGTAAAAACCGGTGGTCTTGGAGATGTTATGTATGCGCTTCCGAAGGCGCTGGTCAAACAGAATTGTGATGTGAGAGTCATTCTTCCACGTTATAAATGTATTCCATGGAAGTATCAGGAAAAGATGATCTACAGAGGTGCTTTTGATATGGATCTTTGTGCAGACGGCAGATCTTATTATGTAGGTATCATGGAATATGTCTGGGATGGTGTTGTATATGACTTTATTGATAATGAGGAATTTTTCAGCAGTGGTAATCCATATACCAATCTGATCGATGATATTCCGAAATATTGCTATTTTGCCAAAGCAGCACTGGCAGCCTTGAATTATATGGACTGGATTCCGGATATTATTCACTGTCATGACTGGCAGGCGGCTCTGGTACCGGTGTATTTGAGAACATTGTTTGAAAATACAAAGCTGACGTCTGCAAAGACAATTTTTACAATCCACAATCTTCGTTTCCAGGGAATTTATAATATTCCGACGATTCGTTATTGGTCAGGACTTCCGGAGTATGTGTTCAACAAAGACGCACTGAAGGTAAGCTACAATGATGCCAATATGTTAAAAGGTGGACTGACATATTCCAATGTCATTACGACAGTCAGTCATACATATGCCGGAGAGATTCAGACGCCGTATTATGGTGAGACTCTGGATGCTCATTTGAGATATCATTCCGGAAAACTGAGAGGTATCGTCAACGGTATCGATTATGATATCTGGAATACTGCTACAGATGCCAGATTATATGAGAATTATGACATTACAAATGTAGTGGAAAAGAAGAAAGAAAATAAACGGAAACTTCAGGAAGAGCTTGGAATGGTTCAGGATGAGAATAAGTTTGTCATTGGACTGGTTTCCAGACTGACAGACCAGAAGGGACTGGATCTGGTAAATGCAATTCTTCCGCAGATTATGGACGAGCATACACAGGTTGTTGTACTTGGTACCGGAGATGATGTCTACGAGAATTCATTCCGTTATTATGAAAATGCTTATAAAGGAAATGTATGTTCCAATATTATGTATGATGAGACAAGAGCTCATAAGATCTATGCCGGAGCAGATGCGTTCCTGGTACCATCCCAGTTTGAACCATGTGGACTGACACAGTTGATTGCCATGCATTATGGTACTGTGCCGATCGTTCGCGAGACGGGTGGATTAAAGGATACGGTAGAGCCATATAATATGTATACGAATACCGGTAATGGATTTACCTTTGACCGCTATGAATCCGGACTTTTGCTGGATGCGATCAACCGGGCAAAAACAGTATATTTCACAGATCGTGTGCATTGGGATGAAATGGTTCGAAGAGACATGGAGAAGAATTTCTCCTGGGAGAATGCTGCAAAACAGTACAAAGATCTGTACCTGGAACTGACCTGGTAAATCAGAGTTAAAAGAACAGGGATTGATGTAAAAAATACTATTCTGAAAATACAACACCCGCAAGAAAAGCTGAGGTAAGCGAGTAGCGTCGAAGCGTTCTTGCGGGTGTTGTACGTTTTAAATGCAGTATATCTTTTTTGCGACTTACTTTACATAATAAATGTAGTTTTCTTTTCTTGGTTTATTCTCTGGCAATGGTTCTTCTGCGTAGCCAAGAATGCAGTGTCCGATACCTTCATAGTCGCCTTCAACGCCCCATTTTTTCAGAAGTGATTTTCCTTCCTCCGATTCAAACTCTTCTTTTGCTCGGTGAATCCAGCAGCTTCCGATTCCAAGAGCGTGTGCAGCGTTCATAAGATTTCCTATAACGAGAGAACCATCGTAGAGATAGGTAGGACGGTTTTTGTCGGCCAGTACGACCAGTACAATCGGAGCTCCGTAAAATGGATCTGTATCCGTGCCCATAATAGTGGCATTCATACGGGAAAGCTTATCACGCGTTTCTTTGTCTGTTACAGCTACAATGACAGGTGACTGCATGCCCCGGCCAGATGCGGCACAGGTGCCGGCTTTTAAGATCTGTTCCAGATATTCCTCAGGAATCATGTCTGGTTTATAGCTGCGGATACTCCGCCGGGTTACCATAGTTTGAATAGTTTCGTTCATTGAGATTCCTTCTTTCCTGCTGATATTGATTGACGACAGTATAGCATAGATGAGAGGGAAATACAAATCAGATATTTTCCGGGCTAAAATGGAATCATTTATTGACTTTTTATATGAAAGATGATACAAATGTACTATGTGAATAACGAGACTTGATAGAGGTGCGGGTTTCAAGAGTATTTTTTCTGCAACAGTTTTGGGAAGACTGCAGAAGAAAAAAAGGGGAAGCCGCCGAAGGATCGGCACATCCCATGTGCGGGTTCTGGGACGCAGCAGAAGATACTGCGGACTGTCACAACAGTGGAGCGCTATCAGAGTTGTCATTAGTATATTAACATTTCGATAATTCTGCCATGAGCGCGCCTGTGTGGTGTTGTTCATGGCATATTTCATTTTTTATATTATTATAGGAAAAGAGAGGATATTTACTATGAGAGGAAAGAAAAAAGCAGTCTGGGGTATACTTGCTTTCATGTGTACCTTGGTATTCAGTTGTATGACTGTATTTGCAGCAGACGAAGCTGCTGAATATGTTCCGAATATGTGGGCGTCCTTCTGGTCACTGGTACCACCGATCGTAGCGATCGTTCTGGCATTGATCACAAAAGAAGTATACAGCTCTCTGTTTATCGGAATCCTGATCGGAGGAATTTTTTACTCTAATTTTTCGTTTGAGCTGACGGTAACGCATGTATTTCAGGATGGTATTGTCGGAGTTCTGACGGACAGCTATAACATGGGAATTCTGGTATTCCTTGTTATTCTCGGAATCATGGTGTGCATGATGAATAAAGCCGGCGGTTCTGCAGCATTTGGCCGCTGGGCGAGCGTACATATCAAAAGCCGTGTTGGTGCACAGCTGGCAACCATCCTTCTGGGTGTGCTGATCTTTATTGATGATTATTTTAACTGTCTGACGGTAGGAAGTGTTATGAGACCGGTGACAGATAAGCATAATGTATCAAGAGCAAAACTGTCATATCTGATCGATGCGACGGCGGCTCCGGTATGTATTATTGCGCCGATTTCCTCCTGGGCGGCAGCAGTTACCGGATTTGTAGAAGGAGAAGATGGATTCTCTATCTTCATTCGTGCGATCCCATATAACTATTATGCAATATTAACTATAGTCATGATGCTTACGATCGTAATTCTGAAGATGGATTACGGCCCGATGAAGCTGCATGAGACCAATGCGATGGCAGGAGATTTATATACGACTCCGGATCGCCCGTATGCCAATGCGGAAGAAGATGTGGATGAAAGCAAGGGTGGCGTGATCGATCTGATCTTCCCGGTAGTTGTACTGATTGTCTGCTGTGTGATTGGAATGATCTACACAGGAGGTTTCTTTGGTGGAACAGGTTTTGTAGAAGCTTTTTCCGGAAGTGACGCTTCTGTCGGACTGATGCTTGGAAGCTTCTTTGCATTTGTAATCACGATCGTGTTCTACGCAGTGCGCAAAGTACTGAAGTTTTCAGAATCTATGTCCTGTATCCCGGATGGATTCAAAGCAATGGTTCCTGCGATTCTGATTCTGACATTTGCATGGACATTAAAAGCGATGACAGACAGCCTTGGAGCAAAAGAGTATGTGGCAGGTGTGGTACAGAATGCGGCAGGCGGCCTTATGAGTCTGCTTCCGGCGATTATCTTCCTGGTAGGATGCTTCCTTGCATTTGCGACAGGTACTTCCTGGGGAACTTTCGGTATTCTGATTCCGATCGTTGTTGCAGTATTCCAGGGAACCAATGAGACCATGATGATTATCTCCATCTCTGCCTGTATGGCAGGTGCAGTGTGTGGTGACCATTGTTCGCCGATTTCGGATACGACGATCATGGCTTCAGCCGGAGGTCAGTGCAACCATGTGAATCATGTTACGACGCAGCTCCCGTATGCGATCACTGCGGCGGCAGTTTCCTGCGTGACATATATCATTGCGGGATTTGTACAGAATGTATTTGTCTGCCTTCCGATTGGTATTGTATTGATGGTTGGTACACTTCTGGTAATCAAAAAAATGACTGCAGAAAAATAGAGAATATAAGCTTTTGAAGCGACAGCGTATTGCTGTCGCTTTTTGCGTGCAGAATAGGAAGAAAGGTGATATAATATAACTCATACCGTTTAGCCGAAAGAACCTGAGCGGCTGAACTGGAAACGAAAGGAGAAGACGAAGAATTTATGAGTGTCAGAGATTTACAGGCTTATGAATATTTAATGGAAGAAGAACTTCGGGGAATTAAGGCGATGGGGCGTCTCCTGAAGCATAAAAAGAGTGGGGCAAGAATTCTTCTCATAGAAAATGATGACGATAATAAGGTGTTTAATATCGGATTTCGGACACCTCCGTCTGACAGTACGGGAGTACCACATATCATGGAACATTCTGTGTTGTGCGGTTCTAAGAACTTTCCGGCGAAGGATCCTTTTGTGGAGCTGGTAAAAGGATCCCTGAATACATTTTTGAATGCGATGACATATCCGGATAAGACGGTGTATCCGGTGGCAAGCTGTAATGATAAGGATTTTCAGAACCTGATGCACGTATATATGGATGCGGTATTCTATCCGAATATCTATCGTCATGAGGAAATCTTTCGTCAGGAGGGATGGAGCTATAAGCTGGATTCGATAGATGACAGTCTGGAATATAACGGAGTTGTATATAATGAGATGAAAGGGGCTTTTTCTTCACCGGAGGGCGTGTTGGACCGGGTAGTGCTGAATACACTGTTTCCGGATACTTCTTATGCCAATGAATCCGGAGGAGATCCGGAAGAGATCCCGAATCTGACATATGAACAGTTTCTGGAGTTTCATCGGAAGTATTATCATCCATCGAACAGTTACATTTATCTGTATGGCAATATGGATATGGAAGAGAAGCTTGACTGGCTGGACAGAGAATATCTGAGTCATTTTGAATATACACCGGTTGATTCTGAGATTCGGTATCAGGCGCCATTTGAGTCAATCATAGAAAAAGAGATGCCATATTCCATAGCAAGCGATGAATCTGAAGAAGATAATACTTACCTTTCCTACAGTAAGGTGATTGGAACGAGCCTGGATCGAGAACTGTATCTGGCGTTCCAGATTCTGGATTATGCATTGTTGTCTGCGCCGGGCGCACCACTGAAAATGGCACTGACAGAGGCAGGTATCGGCAAGGATATTATGGGATCTTATGATAATGGGATCTATCAGCCGATTTTTTCTGTGATCTCAAAAAACGCGAATTTAGATCAGAAGGCAGCATTTGTTGAGACGATTGAAGGTACTCTTCGGAATATTGTTGAAAAAGGGATGGACAAAAAAGCGCTGGAAGCCGGAATTAATTATCATGAATTCCGTTATCGTGAGGCAGATTTTGGAAGTTACCCGAAGGGGCTGATGTATGGACTTCAGATCATGGACAGCTGGCTCTATGATGATGAAAAGCCATTCATTCATATCGAGGCGCTGGATACATTTGAGTTTCTGAAAAATCAGGTCGATACCGGATATTTTGAAGATCTGATCCAGAGATATCTTCTGGATAACCAGCATGGTGCGATCGTGATCATCAAACCGGAAAAAGGCCGTACAGCCAGACTTGACAGAGAACTGGATGAAAAGCTGCAGGAATATAAGGAAAGTCTGAGCCTTGAAGAGCAGGAACGTCTGGTAGAACGCACTCATGCTCTGGAAGAGTATCAGTCGACAGAAGACAGTGAGGAAGATCTGGAAAAGATTCCGGTGCTGAAAAGAGAAGATATTTCCAGGGAGATTGAACCGATTATTAATGAGGAGATGCAGATTGCAGGAATCCCAACGGTATTTCATGAGATTGAGACGAATGGGATTGGATACGTAGATATCATGTTTGATATGTCCGGGGTCGAAGAAGAACTTTTGACTTATGTCGGAATTCTTCAGTCAGTTCTTGGGATTATTGATACAAAGCATTATAAATATGGAGAATTATTTAATGAGATCAATGTGCATACAGGTGGCATCGGAACTTCACTGGAACTTTATACAGATGTGACCCGGGTGAGAGAAAAGGAATTTAAGTCTACATTTGAGATCAAAGGCAAAGCGCTGTATGCAAAACTTCCGATTGCCTTAAAAATGATGGGCGAGATTCTGACCGAATCAAAACTGGACGATACCAAGCGTCTGAAAGAGATTCTTTCCATGCTGAAATCCAGACTGCTGATGAAGTTTCAATCAGCAGGACATACAACTGCGGCACTTCGTGCGCTGTCTTATGCGTCTCCGTCTGCCAAACTGAAAGACATGACCAATGGAAT
>JAEDLC010000098.1 GCA_016295505.1 Dorea sp. | reverse complement strand
AACTTGTTAGAAACTTAGAATGTGAATGAGCAGAAGATATATTCTGATGATTGTATAAAAATAACGAAGGAGTCTAAAAAGAATGCGTAAACTTGCTTTGAGTGACGATATATTAATGAAAATCGAGAAGCCTGCCCGCTATATCGGCGGTGAGGTGAATTCTGTCATGAAGTCAAAAGAAGATGTGGATATCCGCTTTGCAATGTGTTTTCCGGATGTGTACGAGATTGGAATGTCGCATCTGGGAATTCAGATTCTCTATGATATGTTCAATCGGAGAGAGGATGTGTGGTGTGAAAGAGTGTATTCACCATGGACAGATCTGGATCAAATTATGAGAGAGGAGAATATTCCACTGTTTGCTCTGGAATCACAGGATCCGATCAAAGAATTTGATTTTCTGGGAATTACGATCCAGTACGAGATGTGCTACACAAATATTCTGCAGGTACTGGAACTGAGCGGGATTCCTTTGGAGGCTTCCGAACGTGATGAGTCGGATCCGATTGTAATCGGAGGCGGACCGTGTACTTATAATCCTGAGCCACTGGCAGAATTCTTTGATCTCTTTTATATTGGAGAGGG
This sequence comes from Dorea sp., assembly GCA_016295505.1. Classification (GTDB taxonomy): domain Bacteria; phylum Bacillota; class Clostridia; order Lachnospirales; family Lachnospiraceae; genus Dorea_A. The sequence goes on along the minus strand of JAEDLC010000098.1, from coordinate 6,334 downwards.
AGAGACGGTCTATGACCAGCTCCTGGATGCCTATAAAGAAAACAAAAAGAATGGTGGTTCCAGAAAAGACTACCTTGAAAAAGCGGCAGAAATAGAGGGAATCTATGTTCCTTCATTTTATGATGTTTCGTATAAGGAAGATGGAACGATTGAGTCATTCAGACCGAATAACCCACATGCCAGAGAGTCCATTAAAAAACAGGTGGTTATGGATGTAACGAATACAACCTATCCGGAAAAACCGGTTGTGCCGTTTATTAAAGTGACGCAGGACAGGGTAGTCCTGGAGGTGCAGCGGGGCTGTATCCGTGGCTGTCGATTCTGTCAGGCGGGAATGCTCTATCGCCCGACCAGAGAGAGAAATGTCGAAGTACTGAAGGAATATGCCTATAAGATGCTGAAGAATACAGGACATGAAGAGATATCGCTTAGTTCCTTAAGTACAAGCGATTACAGTGAGCTTAAGGAACTTGTTACTTTTTTGATCGATGAATTCAAAAAGGATGGAATTAACATCTCCTTGCCGTCCCTGCGAATTGACGCATTTTCTCTGGATGTCATGGGACAGGTACAGGACATCCGGAAAAGCAGTCTTACATTTGCTCCGGAGGCCGGTTCCCAGCGAATGCGTAATGTAATTAATAAGGGACTTACAGAAGAGGATATTCTGGAAGGAGCAGGTCAGGCGTTTGAAGGTGGCTGGAACAAGGTGAAATTATATTTTATGCTGGGACTTCCTACGGAGACAGAGGAAGATATGCGTGCGATCCCGGAGCTGGCAGATAAGATCGCCAGAAGATATTATGAGATTCCGAAGGATCAGAGAAACGGAAAGTGCCAGATTACGGCCAGCAGTTCTTTCTTTATTCCGAAGCCTTTTACTCCTTTTCAATGGGCAAAAATGTATACCAATGAAGAATACATTGCGCGGGCGGCTATTGTTAAGCATGCATTTAATGAACAGCTGAATCGCAAGAGCCTGAAATATCATTGGCATGATGCAGAGGTTACCGTACTGGAAGGTGTATTTGCCAGAGGAGACCGAAAGACAGCCGAAGTGATTAAGGAGGCATATCGCCTGGGATGTCTCTATGACTCATGGAGTGACCAGTTCGATAATGGAAAATGGATGCAGGCATTTGAGAATACTGGCATTGATATTGCATTTTATAACCAGCGTGAACGTTCTATGGATGAAATATTCCCATGGGATTTCATTGATATCGGAGTGACAAAAAAGTTTTTGCAGCGCGAATGGGAACGTGCAATGCGTGCAGAGGTGACACCGAACTGCCGGACGCAGTGTTCTGGATGCGGGGTAGCAAAATGGAAAGGAGGGGTCTGCATTGAAGGCAAGAATTAAATTCCGTAAATATGGAGTTATGAAGTTTATCGGTCATCTTGATGTGATGCGATATTTTCAGAAAGCGATAAGAAGAGCAGGGATCCCGATTGCCTATACAGGCGGTTACAGTCCGCATATGATCATGTCTTTTGCGCAGCCGCTTGGTGTAGGAGTGACCAGTGACGGAGAGTATCTGGACATAGAATTGAAAGAACCGATCACATCTGAAAAAGCATTGAAACAGCTGAATGACGTAATGGTCGAAGGAATGGAGATTGTAAGCTTTCGAGAGATATCGGAAGAGAAAAAGGCAAGTGGAATGACGATCGTCGCTGCTGCCGATTACCGGGTAACACTTCTGGAATCCGTAAAAACATCTGATATCACCAGACCTCTGCCTGCGGACTGGAATGAACGGATACAGACGTTTCTGGAACAGCCGGAGATTACAGTACTAAAAAAGACGAAGCGAAGTGAAAAAGAAGTGAACATCAGGCCTATGATTTTTCGGATGGAAGTTCTTCCGGGAGAGCAAGGAAAAGAAAGTGACAGCATCTATCTGTTTCTCGCGACCGGAAGTGAACAGAATCTGAAACCAGATCTGGTAATGGAAACATTTCTTTCTTATATAGGAATGGATCCTTCTTTGGTTCCGCTTCATTATCACAGACTGGAAGTATATGCGAAAAATGACAAAGATCTTCAGAAAGAAGAGTCATACATCTCGCTTGAGAATCTTGGATGGGATATGATCTGATAAAACAGGAGCTGATATGATATGGGTAAAAAAGAAGTAAAGACAAATGCAATGCGTATGCTGGATCGACAGAAGATCCCTTATACGTATGAAGAGTATGAATGTGATGAATTTACAGATGGGATCCAGGTGGCTGATAAGCTGGGATATGCACATGAACTGGTATACAAAACGCTGGTGACGACAGGAAAAACGGGTGGATACTATGTCTTTGTCATTCCGATCGAAGAAGAGATTGATTTTAAGAAGGCGGCCAGGGTTGTCGGTGAAAAGTCTCTGGAAATGCTGCATCTGAAAGATCTGACCCGGGTAACAGGTTATGTCAGAGGCGGATGTACTGCGATTGGAATGAAGAAGCAATTTCCTACAGTTATACAGGAAAATGCGTCCCTGCTTCCGAAAATGCATGTCAGCGGCGGAAAACTCGGAATGCAGATTACCTTATCGCCTCAGGATCTTCAAAAAGCAACGAATGCAAAATTTGCTGATGTAATACGTTGAAGTTCTCCGGAAAATGATGTAATATAATAAAGGTTAAAAAGAAAAGTATTTTGAAGGAGTACGAAAGAAGATGAAAAAAGTTGTAAAATTTGGTGGAAGTTCGCTGGCGAGTGCCGAGCAGTTTAAAAAAGTAGGCAGAATTATTTCAAAAGATGAGACGAGAAGATATGTCATTCCTTCCGCACCCGGAAAGCGTACGCCAGATGATACAAAAGTTACTGATATGTTATATAGCTGCTATGGACAGGCGCTTCTGGAAGATGATACAGAAGATTGTGAGACAAGCTTTGTTGAACAGTTCCGTAATATTGAAGAGCGATACAACAGTATCATTGAAGGTCTTGGGCTGTCACTTGATTTAAGCGAAGAATTCAAAATCATCCGAACAAATTTCAGCAGGAAAGTAGGAAGAGACTATGCTGCATCCAGAGGAGAATACCTGAATGGTATTATTATGGCAGCATATCTTGACTATGAATTTATTGATGCGGCGGATGTAATATTTTTTGATGAAAACGGTAATTTTGATGCGGAAAAAACCGATCAGATCCTCTCTGCACGGCTGGAACATACAGAACGTGCGGTCATACCGGGATTCTATGGATCCAGACCGGATGGAAGAGTACAGACTTTTTCCAGAGGCGGATCGGACATTACAGGTTCCATTGTTGCAAAAGCAGTGCATGCAGACATGTATGAAAACTGGACAGATGTTTCCGGATTTCTAATTGCTGACCCAAGGATTGTTAAGAATCCAAAGCCAATTGATGTGATTACCTACAGGGAACTCAGAGAGCTTTCTTATATGGGAGCAACCGTACTCCATGAAGATGCAATCTTCCCGGTACGAAAGGAAGGCATCCCGATCAATATCCGCAATACGAATTCACCGGAAGATAAGGGAACTTTAATTGTGGAAGACACCTGCAGAAAACCAAGATTTGTAATTACCGGTGTTGCAGGAAAGAAGGATTTTGCATCTATTACGGTTGAAAAGGCAATGATGAACTCAGAAGTGGGGTTCTGTAAACGAGTACTGGAAGTGTTTGAACAAAATGACATCTCTATTGAGCATATGCCGTCCGGAATAGACACCATGACGATCTTTGTTCATCAGGATGAATTTGAAGAGAAAGAACAGAAAGTAATCGCAGGAATCCATCGTGCAGTTGAACCGGACTTTCTGGAATTGGAATCGGATCTTGCGCTGATTGCAGTCGTAGGAAGAGGAATGCGTGCAACACGCGGAACATCCGGAAGAATCTTTTCTGCGCTGGCACATGCCAATGTGAATGTAAAAATGATTGATCAGGGCTCCAGTGAGCTGAATATTATCATCGGTGTCCGCAATCATGATTTTGCGGCAGCCATTAATGCAATCTATGACATCTTTGTAAAAACAATCATATAATGAAATGACGAAGACTTGGGGAGGTCTTGTAATGAATATACTTTTTTTCCTGAAGCCAAAAAGTGAACTTGCTTACATATATGACTATCACACACTTAGACAAGCGTTGGAAATAATGGAATATCACAAATATTCCAGTGTGCCGATTCTGAATAAAGAAGGCAAATACGTGGGGGCGATCACAGAAGGTGATCTGCTGTGGTCATTAAAGAAATTGAATCTATTTAATATAAAAGAAGCAGAAGAGATCAGTATCATGAAGATTGAACGTCGGGTCGATTATCAGTGCGTGACGGCTGAATCAAATATGGAAGATCTGATAGGACGCGCTATGGAACAGAATTATGTGCCTGTCGTAGATGACAGAGGACATTTCATCGGAATTATTACCCGACGGGATATCATCGGATATTGTTATGACAAAATGAAAGAGAAAGAAAGTGAAGGAGAAATATGATTATTGATTTCCATACACATATATTTCCGGAAAAGATTGCTGAAAAAACAATTGATTTTCTCAGCGGAGTATGTCAGGCCACACCATGTACCAATGGTATGTACGGTGGACTGAAGGCTTCCATGCAAGAGGCAGGAATCGATATCTCTGTAGCACTGCCGGCAGTAACAAAAGCCTCGCAGATGTCTTCTGTGAACTGCTTCGCAGCACAATATCAGGATGCTCCGATTATATCATTCGGCGGAATTCATCCGGACTGTACAGATTATAAAACAGCACTTCGGGAGATCCGTGACATGGGCATGAAAGGGATTAAGCTTCATCCGGACTATCAGGACAGATATTTTAATGACATCCAATATAAAAGGATGATCAGTTATGCATCCGAACTTGATCTTGCAGTGGTTGTTCATGCAGGTGTGGATCCAAAATGTCCGGAGGATGTTCACTGTACTCCGAAGATGGCGCGTGAGTTACTGGATGAAGTGAAGCCTGTAAAGCTGGTTCTGGCACATATGGGCGGTAATGAAATGTGGGATGATGTGGAGAATTATCTGGTCGGTGAGGATGTATATCTGGATACGGCTGTTGTGCTTGACAGAATGCCACAGGAACAGTTCCTGAGAATGGTTCGTTCCCATGGCGCTGAACGGATCCTGTTTGCAACCGATTCTCCATGGGCAGGACAAAAGGAATTTGTTAAGATTCTTTCAGAGATGCCACTTACGGACGTAGAAAAAGATAAAATATTTTATAAGAATGCATGTAAGTTATTGAATCTGTCAGGAGAATCATAATGAAGAGAGTGGCTCCTTTGTTTGTATTATCGGCTTCCGTTCTGTGGGGATCCATGGGAATTGTGACAAGATATGTGGCATCGCTTGGATTCAGTACCCGTCAGACAGCAGCGGTACGAATCTGTTCTGCTGCACTGGTTCTTGTCCTGTATCTGTTGATTACGGACAGACAAAAGTTTCATATCGAAAAGAATGATCTGAAATGGTTCCTGGGTACCGGATTTGGAAGCCTGTTTGTTAACAATCTTGCATATGCGGCCACGGTACAGATGGCATCATTGTCGGTTGCTGTTGTTTTGTTGTATACTGCACCGTTTTTTGTATTGGTTTTATCAGTAGTCCTTTTCAGGGAGACGTTGACACTTCGGAAAGTAGCTGCACTTCTTCTTGCATTTACGGGATGTATTCTGGTGGTTGGGTTGTCAGGAGCAAACCTGGGAGAAAAGCCTGTTCTTACACTTTTTCTGGGATTATGTACCGGTCTGGCATATGCGCTTTACAGTATTATCGGAAAATTTCTGGTTGGCAGATATGAATCAATGACTGTGACGGTATATACCTTTATCTTTGCAGCTTCAGGTACGTTTCTGATCAGTGATCCCGGAGATATGTTCTACATCATAGCAGAACATATAAAAGAGATGCCGATTGTTATAGTCGGAAGTGTGATTACACTGGCCATGCCATATGTGTTGTATTCTCTGGGGCTTCGCTATATGGAGAGCAGCAGAGCATCAATTATAGCATCCTTTGAGGTTGTGGCTGCCAGTCTGTTTGGAGTGATTTTCTTCCATGAACGTCTGGATTTTCTGAATCTTGCAGGAATCGTATGTGTGATAGCTGCGTTGATTCTTCTTCAGGTGAATTCTGAAAAAAATATTGAAAATAATTGATGCAGAACACTTGATTTTTATGAAATCATATGATATCATGCAATAGTGTGCCGCACAATGAGGTTTAAGTTCTGCCCTGTTACAGGTCGGACACCGTAGTTGGCGAGTAATGATAATAGGAGGTGCCATATGTACGCAATTATAGCAACAGGTGGTAAACAGTACAAAGTAGC
>JAEDLC010000097.1 GCA_016295505.1 Dorea sp. | reverse complement strand
CGCCTGCAAAGCAGAAGGAAAAGGCGAAAGAGACGATGGATATCTATGCGCCGATCGCACAGAGGCTTGGTATATCCAAGATCAAGACGGAGCTGGATGATCTTGCACTGAAGTATTCTCAGCCGGAAGTGTTCTTTGATCTGGTCAATCAGATCAATGCAAGAAAGACGGAGCGGGAAGAGTTTGTTCAGCAGATTGTTGAAGAAGTGTCAACACACATGAAAAATGCCAATATCAAAGCAGATGTGAATGGGCGTGTCAAGCATTTCTTCAGTATCTATAAGAAGATGGTCAATCAGGACAAAACGGTGGATCAGATCTATGATCTGTTTGCCGTGCGGATCATCGTGGATTCTGTCAAAGACTGCTATGCGGCTCTGGGTGTGATCCACGAGATGTATACGCCGATTCCGGGAAGATTCAAGGATTATATTGCCATGCCGAAGCCGAATATGTATCAGTCTCTTCATACAACACTGATGAGTTCGGTGGGACAGCCGTTTGAGATCCAGATTCGTACGCAGGAAATGCATAAGACGGCAGAATATGGTATTGCGGCGCACTGGAAATACAAAGAGTCCAATGATGGCAAGAAGAGTGTTGAGGCACAGGAAGAAGAAAAGTTAAGCTGGCTTCGTCAGATTCTGGAATGGCAGAGGGATATGTCAGACAACAGGGAATTCCTGAACCTGATCAAAGGAGATCTGGACCTGTTTGCGGAAGACGTCTATTGCTTCACCCCACAGGGGGATGTTAAGAATCTTCCGAACGGATCGACACCGATTGACTTTGCATACGCGATTCACAGTGCGGTCGGCAACAAGATGGTTGGTGCCAGAGTCAACGGCAAGCTGGTGAATATTGATTATAAGATCCAGAACGGAGACAGAATTGAGATTCTGACTTCCCAGAATTCCAAGGGACCAAGCCGTGACTGGCTGAATATCGTAAAGAGCACGCAGGCAAAGAATAAGATCAACCAGTGGTTTAAGAAGGAATTTAAGGAAGACAACATCATAAAAGGAAAAGAGATGATTGCTGCCTACTGTAAGGCGAAAGCAATCAATCCGGGAAATATTACGAATCCGAAGTATCAGGAGGTTGTCCAGAGAAAGTATGGATTTAAGGACTGGGAATCTGTACTGGCGGCCATCGGACATGGAGGTCTGAAGGAGGGCCAGGTTGTAAACCGCCTGATGGAAGAGTACAGCAAGGAACATAAGCAGGAGCTTACGAATGAAGTTGTGCTGGAGAGAGTAGCAGAGGCAGCCAGAAATAAGGTACACATTGCCAAGTCAAAGAGTGGTATTGTCGTAAAAGGAATTGATGATATGGCAGTCCGTTTTTCCAGATGCTGCAGTCCGGTTCCGGGAGATGAGATCGTGGGATTTGTGACCAGAGGAAGAGGTCTGTCCATTCATCGTACAGACTGCGTGAATATGATCCATCTGACAGAGGCTGAACGTGCGCGCCTGATCGAGATTGAGTGGGAAAATGATGTGGCAGATCAGAATGTGGGTCAGTATCTGGCAGAGATTAAGATGTATGCATATGACAGACAGGGAATGCTGATGGAGATCTCCAAGATCTTTACAGCTGAAGATGTTGATGTCAAATCCATGAATGTCCGAACCAGCAAGCAGGGAACGGCAACCATTGAAACCGGATTTATCGTTCACGGAAGAGAAGAATTATCCAGAGTGATCAAGAAGCTTCAGCAGATTGAAGGTATTATAGAAATAGAAAGGACGACAGGTTAAAACGGATATGAAGATTGAGAGATTTGTTACAGGAATTATCAGTACCAACTGTTATCTGGTGGTAAATGAAGAGACCAGACAGACCGTTGTCATTGATCCGGCGGATTGTCCGAAGTATCTGATGAATCACATAAAAGAAGAAGGGTATCAGATTGAAGCAATCCTTCTTACGCACGGACATTTTGATCATATGATGGGGATTGACAAGTTTCTGAAGGAATTCCATGTTCCTGTTTATGTGCACGAGGATGATGAGGATGCGATGAATGATCCCAGACTGAACCAGTCTGCCACTTATACGGCAGGATATACATTTTCCGGGGCGCAGTATATCAGAGGAGGACAGACGCTTCCGATTGCCGGTTACAGATTTCAGGTGATTCATACTCCGGGACATACCAAAGGGGGCTGCTGTTATTATATAGCAGAGGAAAATGTACTTTTCAGCGGAGATACGCTGTTCCAGATGTCTGTCGGACGTACGGATTTTCCGAACAGCAGTACTTCTGACCTGATCCATTCTGTGCGTGATAAGCTTCTGGTGCTGCCGGAAGAGACACATGTGTATCCGGGACATATGGGAGAGACCACGATTGGTTATGAAAAGACCCATAATCCTTACGTATAGGGAGTACGAAGTGCTTGCCTGACTGTCAGAATGGAGAAGAAAGATGATTCAGATTATATGTAAAAGTGAAGCTTATACTTATAATACGTATCATATGATGAAGGCTTTTTATCCGTCTGAGGAGATATCCTGTCAGACGGAGGAAAAAGCCTCTAATTATGTAACGGTAAAGCTTCCTAAGGAGCAGAAAGAAGAGGTGCTGCAGATCAAAGAAGAGCAGATCTGTGCCACGGCGGATGAAAGAGAAAAAAAATACCAGATTGATATTCAGCTGTATGATCTGCTGAAAGAAAAAACCGGACGGGAACTTGCATGGGGGATCCTGACCGGAGTCAGACCAACCAAGATTGCGATGCAGGAACTGGAAACGGGCAGAAAAGAAGAAGATTTTATTCCCTGGTTTACAGAGGAATTCCGGGTGCGAAAAGACAAGGCTTATCTTGCATGGGAGATTGCAAACCGGGAGAAACAGCTTCTGGACCGTCTGGATTATGAAGAAGGGTACAGTCTGTATGTGGGAATTCCGTTCTGTCCGACGGTGTGTACGTACTGTTCCTTCAGTTCCGGATCCCTGGAGGCATGGAAGCATCGAGTAGAGGATTATCTGGAGGCTCTCTGCAGAGAACTTCGTTTTATTGCAGAACGTTCCAGAGAGAAAAAACTCAATACCATATACATCGGGGGAGGAACGCCTACAACGCTTAATGCAGATCAGCTGGAACGTCTCCTTTCCTGCATCGATACGAATTTTTCCAGAGAATATCTTCTGGAGTATACGGTAGAGGCCGGGCGCCCGGACAGTATTACGGAAGAGAAGCTGCAGGTCATTAAAAGGCATCAGGTCACAAGGATTTCGATCAATCCACAGAGTATGCAGCAGAAAACGCTGGATGCGATCGGAAGGAAGCATACAGTGGAGCAGATCAGGGAAGCTTATGCGCTGGCAAGAAATGTGGGATTTGACAATATCAATATGGATATCATTGCAGGGCTTCCGGGAGAAGATATCCGGGATATGGAAGATACACTGGAACAGATCACTGCGCTTCATCCGGACAGTCTGACGGTACATTCACTGGCAATCAAACGGGCGGCCAGGATGGAGATGAAGGATCTGAGTGCAGATGCCGGACAGATGAACGAGACACTTTCCGGTATGATCGAAGCAGCTCAGAAAGCTGCAAAAAAGATGGAATTATACCCGTATTATCTGTATCGCCAGAAAAATATTGCCGGAAATTTCGAAAATGTTGGTTATGCAAAGGTTGACAAAGCGGGAATATACAATATACTAATTATGGAGGAAAAACAATCCATTATTGCCGCGGGAGCGGGAGCTTCGACCAAGCTGGTGCTGAAGGATCCGGTTCCGGTGCCTGGCAGTAAGAAAAAGAAGACAACACGTCTGATCCGGGTAGAAAATGTAAAAGCGATCGATGCCTACATTGCCCGTATCGATGAGATGATAGAACGTAAAGGAGAATGGTTATGGCATTAAAGAAAAAGCCGGTTACCGGCATGAAAGACATGCTTCCCCGTGAGATGGAGATCCGTGATTATGTGATCCAGCTGATCAAGGATACTTACAAAACGTATGGATTTTCGTCCATGGAAACTCCCTGTGTAGAGCATATTGAGAATCTGTGCAGCAAGCAGGGAGGCGACAATGAAAAACTGATCTTCAAGATTCTGAAAAGAGGAGAAAAGCTGAAGATACAGGAAGCAAAAGAGGAAAATGATGTAGTGGACGGAGGACTTCGTTACGATCTTACCGTACCGCTTGCGAGATATTATGCAAATCACTCTAATGAGCTGCCTTCTCCGTTTAAGGCACTCCAGATTGGAAATGTATGGCGTGCAGATCGTCCGCAGAAAGGGCGCTTCCGTCAGTTTATGCAGTGTGATATCGATATTCTCGGAGAACCATCCAATCTTGCGGAGATTGAACTGATCCTGGCGACGACTGCAATGCTCGGCAAGCTGAATTTTCAGAACTTTACAGTATGTATCAATGACCGCAATATCCTGAAAGCGATGGCTGCCTACAGTGGGTTTAAAGCAGAAGATTATGACGAGGTGTTCATCATTCTGGATAAGATGGATAAGATTGGAGCAGAAGGGGTTGCCGCAGAGCTGGAAGAGATGGGATATGCAAAAGAGAATGTAGAGACCTATCTGAATCTCTTTGATGAAGTGGCTCCGGATGTGTCCGGAATCCGCTATTTAAAAGACAAGCTGGGAGATTTCCTGAGTGATGAGACAGCAGATGGAATGGAAATGATTATTTCCAGTGTGGAAGCAGCAAAAGAGTGTGAATTCACGATCAAGTTTGATCCGACGCTGGTCAGAGGTCAGTCTTATTATACCGGAACGATCTTCGAAGTGACAATGGATGATTTTGGCGGATCTGTTGCCGGAGGCGGCCGTTACGACAAGATGATCGGCAAGTTTACCGGACAGGATACACCTGCCTGTGGATTCTCCATCGGATTTGAGAGAATTGTAATGCTTCTTCTGGAAAATGGCTATGAAGTGCCGAGCGTAAAGACGAAAAAAGCGTACCTTCTTGAGAAGAAGATGCCGAAGGAAGGCATGCTGAAGGTACTTGGCATGGCAAAGGCAGACCGTGAGGAAGGAAAGCAGGTACTCATTGTAAATATGAAGAAAAACAAAAAGTTTCAGAAGGAACAGCTGATGGCAGACGGATATGAGGAGATCGTAGATTGTTATGCTGATTCAGTGGCAGAACTGTAAATAATCAGGATTCCTGAATTCTGAGAATATTAAAAGGAGATAAGTGACATGGCAGAGTCAATGCAGGGATTAAAGAGAACACACAGATGTGGGGAACTGTCCAGTGCAAATGTAGGCGAAAAAGTCACCATTATGGGCTGGGTACAGAAAAATCGTAATAAAGGCGGTCTGGTATTTGTAGATGTCAGAGACCGCTCCGGAATCATTCAGGTCGTGTTTGAGGAAGGAAAGTCAGAGGCAGCGCTGATTGAAAAGGCTGCAAAGCTTCGTGCGGAGTTTGTGGTAGCTGTTGTGGGAACAGTAGAAAAGCGTTCCGGTGCCGTGAATGAGAATCTGGCAACCGGAGAGATCGAAGTGATCCCGGAAGAACTGAGAGTATTATCAGAGTCCGAGACACCACCGTTCCCGATTGAAGAAAATTCCAAGACTAAGGAAGAGATTCGACTGAAATACAGATATCTGGATCTTCGCAGGCCGGATCTTCAGCGGAATCTGATGATGAGAAGCCAGGTGGCGACACTGACACGTCAGTTCCTGGCAGAGGAAGGATTTCTGGAGATTGAGACACCGGTACTGATCGGAAGTACACCGGAAGGAGCAAGAGATTATCTGGTGCCAAGCCGTGTGCATCAGGGACATTTCTATGCATTGCCGCAGTCTCCGCAGCTGTTTAAGCAGTTATTAATGTGTTCCGGATATGACCGGTATTTCCAGATCGCAAAGTGCTTCCGTGATGAAGACCTGCGTGCGGATCGTCAGCCGGAATTTACACAGATCGATATGGAGCTTTCCTTCGTCGATGTAGACGATGTCATAGATGTCAATGAAAGACTGCTTGCAAAGCTGTTTAAAGAAGTGCTGGGAATCGAGATTTCCCTTCCGATTCAGAGAATGACATGGCAGGAAGCCATGGACCGTTATGGATCCGATAAACCGGATATTCGTTTTGGAATGGAACTTCATAATGTGACAGAAGTGGTAAAAGGCTGTGAATTCGCAGTGTTCAAAGGTGCAATTGAAAACGGCGGAACGGTTCGCGGAATCAATGCAAAGGGACAGGGAGCGATGCCGCGTAAGAAGATCGACAAGCTGGTATCATTTGCAAAAGATTACGGCGCAAAAGGACTGGCATATATTGCAATTCAGGAAGACGGCACCGTCAAATCCTCCTTTGCAAAATTCATGAGCGAAGAAGAGATGGCGGCTCTGATTCAGGCTATGGATGGAGAGAACGGCGATCTTCTGCTGTTTGCCGCTGACAAGAATAAAGTGGTATGGGATGTGCTGGGAGCGCTTCGTCTGGAACTGGCGCGTCAGATGGAGCTTCTGGATAAAAATGAGTATAAATTCCTGTGGATCACAGAATTTCCGCTGCTTGAGTGGAGTGAGGAACAGAACAGATACACTGCTATGCATCATCCGTTCACCATGCCGATGGAAGAGGATCTCCAGTATATCGACAGTGATCCGGGACGTGTGCGTGCCAAAGCTTATGATATCACTTTAAATGGAAATGAGATCGGTGGAGGAAGTGTGAGAATCTTTAATCCGGAGATTCAGAGCAAGATGTTTGAGGTGCTTGGATTTACACCGGAGCAGGCACAGGAACAGTTCGGATTCCTTCTGACAGCATTCAAGTATGGAGTTCCGCCTCACGCAGGACTTGCTTATGGACTGGATCGTCTGGTAATGCTGATGGCAAAACAGGACAGTATCCGTGATGTCATTGCATTCCCGAAGGTAAAGGACGCATCTGATCTGATGACAGAAGCGCCGACAAAGGTAGATCCAAAACAGTTGGAAGAACT
>JAEDLC010000096.1 GCA_016295505.1 Dorea sp. | reverse complement strand
ATCTTTCCGGGAATGTGCGACATGCATTGTCATTCGGTTACTGGTACAGTCAGCCGGACAGCTTTAATTATAATGAACAGATGATCATGCTCTATGCGCTGCAGCATGCGCAGGCGGCATTTACCAAGGGAATTACGAGTGTGCGTGACTGTTATTCACCGCACGGAGTCTGTCGCAGCCTGAAGCTTGCAGAAAGCAAAGGCTTTATCACGATTCCGAGGATCACACATGTGGGAGAGGGAATGTGTATGAGCGGCGGCCATTGCTGGGACGAAGTGGTACAGGTGGATGGCCCGTGGGAGATTCGTAAAGAGATCCGTAAGCAGGTAAGAGATGGGGCAGAATGGGTCAAACTGCTTTCCAGCCACAGATCCCATATTCCGGAATATACACAGGAAGAACTGGATGCGGCAGTGGATGAATGTCACAGAAGGGGAATCAAGTGCGTGGTTCATGCAGGAACACATCCGACGATTCAGATGTGTATTGATGCCGGATTTGATACTATCGAACACGGAACCTTCCTCAAAGTAGAACAGGCACAGCAGATGAAAGAAAAAGGAATCGCATGGACACCGACAATATTTGCCTATACATATCTGTATGAGACCTGTAAGAAGAACATTGAAGAAGGAAACGCAGACGTATTCAGTGATCCGGTAGCGGCAAAAGAGCAGAGAGACTTTGCGTTCTATCAGCCGGCATATGAGGCGTATCGTGATAATTTCAAAAAGCTTTACGATACAGGTGTTACGGTATGTACCGGAAGTGATATGGTTATGTACGGTGCTCCGGTATTGCCGGTGCAGCAGGAACTGACCTACATGGTGAAATATGGAATCACACCTGTCCAGGCAATTCAGACCGCAACGGCGAATCCGGCAAAGGTTCTGGGAAAAGAAGAAGAACTGGGAATGATCAAAGAAGGACTGATTGCTGATATTGTTGTTGTAGATGGTGATCTGAGCCAGGATATTAACTGCATATTTAATACAAACACCGTATTCCTGGGAGGCAAAAAAGTCTATGAACAGGGCGTAAGATACGTTTAAGACAGGCCCTCATTTTTGAGTGATTTTATAAAATTGTAAGATATAACCGCTTGTTTTTGTGGCATAGGAGGACTATAATAAGTTCAGTTAACAGAAATCATTCAAAAAAAGGAGAGATAACTTATGAAATATGTATGTGACGTATGCGGATGGGAATATGATGAAGAAGCCGGATATCCAGAAGGCGGAATCGCACCGGGAACCAAGTGGGAAGATGTACCGGAAGATTTTGTATGCCCACTGTGTCAGGTGGGAAAAGACGAGTTTTCAGAAGCTTAGATCTATATGATATGATCAGGAAAAGACCTGCGATACAATTGTATGGCAGGTCTTTTTACGTGGAAGAAAATTCCTGTTGGTTTCTCATAGATTTTCGCCATTTTGCTGAATGGTTTCCTGATACCAGTAAGCACTGTCCTTTGGAATCCGTTTTTGGTTACGATAATCAATATAGACCAGTCCGAAACGCTCTTCGTATCCACTGTGCCATTCATAATTATCGGTAAATGCCCAGTGCAGGTAGGCCAATACCGGGATTCCTTCTGCACATGCCTGGCGAAGTTCCCTCAGATAACGATGCAGGAAATCAATCCGATCCGGGTCGTGGACTTTTCCATCCAGATAGATCTTGTCATTGCAGCTCAATCCATTCTCGGATATGATCATCGGAAGATGATAACGGTCATAGATCAGCCGTGGTCCCCAGTAGAGAACTTCTGGAGTTACCGGCCATTTGAGTGCCGTTCGTGGATAGCCTGGATATTTTTCGGTAATCTGATAGATTCCATTTTCGTCCAGGTGCATTTCATGCCCGTTGTAAATATTCAAAGCAATAAAATCCAGTGGCTGTGAGATAATCTTTAAGTCATCGTCAGATACGCCTTTGGAACAGGATGCCCACGGAGAGTCCGGATCGTCTGGATAATGTCCCAGACAGAGCGGATCCAGGAACCACTGGTGATTGAAAAACCATCCGGGATTCTCAGAAGCAGGAAGCGATTGAAAGCTTGCGTTTTTTGCTTCTTGAGGAATCTCATTTTGTTTTTGGTTCGGATAAGTAAGATTTCCGGTGGATGCAGCGCCAATCTGTGCATCCGGTATATGGTTTCGGATTGCCTGGCATGCAAGCCCGTGAGCAAGCATCAAATGATGCCAGGAGATAAACATTTCTTTTTCGGAAAGAGGAATGCCGGGAGCATGATTGGCAAATCCATGTCCCATTCCGATAATACACTGTGGTTCATTGATCGTAAGAAAGCGTGTAACGCGTCCTTTGAAATGAGAGGCGATCAGGTCACAGTAATCGGCAAATGCATAAGCTGTCTTACGGTTCATCCATCCTCCCTCATCCTGTAAAGCCTGTGGAAGATCCCAGTGATACAGGGTGATCCATGGTTCGATCCCTCGCCGGATACATCCATCTACCAGGCGGTCATAATAATCCAGCCCGTTGGGATTGATCGTTCCGGTCCCTTTTGGGAGGATACGGGACCAGGCAATACTAAAACGGTAATGCCTGATTCCGAAGTTGTGCATAAGATCCAGATCGGTTTCATACCGATGATATGCATCGCAGGCAATATCGCCGGTATGTCCGTTATATGTTTTCCCTGGGATATGACTAAATGTATCCCAGATGGAAAGGCCTCTTCCATCTTCATAGGCGGCGCCTTCAATCTGATAAGCAGCACTTGCTGTGCCCCACATAAATGTTTCTGGAAATTTCATGATAGCAGTCTCCTGTAATTAAGCCCCCATGGTTACATATACTTCGCAGTTGTCCTTGTCAGTCGGAATCGGAATCAGGTTTCCGGATACAGAACTTCCGTCGACTGTCATGTGGGTAACTCCTTTCTGCACCTTTGCGGAATTATCTACGTGAATATGATAAGTTACGCCACGATAGATACGATCGCAAGTGAAGGATTCCAGATCATCCGGAATACATGGGTCGATTTTCAGACCGTCCAGAGTCGGCTGAATACCGAGGATATACTGGCTGATACAGGTGAAGGTCCAGGCAGCAGTGCCTGTAAGCCAGCTGTTCTTTCCTTCGCCGTGGGTTGGTGCATCGCATCCGGCTACCATCTGACAGTATACGTAAGGTTCGGTCCGATGGATTTCACTGATGTCCTCCAGATAAGCCGGACAGGTTTTACGATATACTTCAAACGCTCTGTTTCCATGTCCGAGCATGGTCTCTGCACATGCGATCCAAGGATTGTTATGGCAGAAGATACCTGCATTTTCTTTATATCCAGGTGGATAAGAAGTAATCTCACCTAATTCTACATGATAACTTGTGTAAGCCGGCTGAAGAAGTACGATTCCGTATGGAGTCTCCAGATGTTTTTGAACACTTTCCAAAGCAGTCTGTGCTTTTCCGTTTTCAACACCGATTCCGGCCATGACACACATTCCCTGTGGCTCGATAAAGATCTGTCCCTCTTCGCAGACATGACTTCCAACAGGATAAGAGTAAGCATCATAAGCCCGGATAAACCATTCTCCATCCCAGCCCGCATTTAATACAACTTCTTCCATCTCAGCTACTTCTTTCTCTACTTCACAGGCTTCTGATTCAAGACCGAGATGTCTGCATAATTCAGCATATTCTTTACCATATTTTACGAACATACCGGCAATAAATACACTTTCTGCAACAGGACCTTCGCTTGGACCCGTTGTCTGGAAGCTTTCGCCAGGAACCTCTGAAAAGCAGTTCAGGTTCAGACAGTCGTTCCAGTCAGCACGACCGATCAGAGGAAGTTTATGTGGTCCTTTGTGAGTTACTGTATATTGGAAACTGCGGCGCAGATGTTCCATCAATGGTTCTGCCTTGGAAAAATCACTGTCAAAAGCGCAAGGCTCATCCAGGATTGAGAAGTCGCCGGTTTCGCGAAGATAAGCACAGGTTCCGGCGATCAGCCATAACGGATCATCGTTAAATCCGCTTCCGACATCCATATTTCCTTTTTTGGTCAGTGGCTGATACTGATGATAGGTACTTCCGTCTTCAAATTGTGTATTGGCAATGTCAATGATACGTTCTCTTGCGCGGTCCGGAATCAGATGGACGAAGCCAAGAAGATCCTGGCAGGAATCACGGAATCCCATACCGCGACCCATTCCACTTTCGTAATAGCTTGCGCTGCGACTCATGTTAAATGTAACCATACACTGGTACTGATTCCAGATATTTACCATACGATTCAGTTTTTCGTCTGCAGTATTTACTGAAAAAGCACTGAGAAGCCGGTTCCAGTAATCCTTCAGATCCTGAAACGCTTTTTCTACTTGTTCATCTGTCTGGTATTTTTCAAGCAGCCGATCAGCAGGTGCTTTGTTAATGATACCAGGAGCTTCGAATTTCTGGTCGTTCGGGTTCTCACAGTATCCAAGAACAAAGACGTAAGACACGGATGCTCCGGGAGAAAGCACAGCTTTCAGATGATGGCTTCCGACAGGAGCCCAGCCGTGTGCGACACTGTTCTTACTTTGACCGGTAAGAACTGCTTCCGGGTTAGAAAAACCACGGTAGGCACCCATGAAGGCGTCTCTGCTTGTGTCATATCCACAGATCTCTTTGTTTACGGAATATACAGCATAGTGATTGCGGCGTTCGCGATATTCTGTCTTGTGATAAATGGTGCTTCCGCAGACTTCTACTTCACCGATGGAGAAGTTACGCTGGAAGTTTGAAGAATCATCCATTGCATTCCAGAGACAGAATTCTATATAACTGAACAGATCGATGTTCTTTTCGGAATTGCTATGGTTGATCAAAGTCAGCTGATTGATCTCGCAGTTATCATTTACCGGAACAAAGGCAGTCAGTTTTGCCTCCAGCTGGTCTTTACTTCCTTCGATGACGGTATATCCAAGTCCGTGTCGACAAGAATAAGAATCCAGAGGCGTCTGCGTTGGCTGCCAACCCGGATTCCAGACATTTTCTCCATCTTTAATATAGTAATAACGTCCGCCGACATCCTGTGGACAGTTATTATATCGATATCTGGTCAAACGGAGAAGCTTTGCATCTTTATAGAAAGAATACCCACCGGCGGTGTTTGAGATCAAGCTGAAAAAATCTTGTGAGCCGAGGTAATTAATCCATGGAAGAGGCGTTTTCGGATTGGTTATGACATATTCTTTGTTAAGATCATCAAAATATCCATAGTTCATATATGTTTCCTCCATAACTATAACATTGTTTATTGTTTCGCAGAATCGTATTTTGGAAAGCTAGATAGATGTACCTACTTTCCGAATACGTTTTCGGTCTATTTTATCCCAATTATAGAGCCGGTTGTTAAAAATGTAAATAACAAATGAAATCCAAAATCAAAATTAGTAAAAATAACCAAAAAAAGCGGGAAATAATTGTCGGTTTATTCGTATTGACGAAATGGCGAAAACGTTTTAGAATAAAATTACGAAAACGTATTCGGGATATCCGATCAGGAATCCGGAGTGCGGGAAGGGAGAAGACATGGTAACGATCAAAGACATTTCCAAACAATGTGGTGTGTCGCCGGCTACGGTTAGCAAAGCACTTAACGGTTATGGAGATATCAGTACCGAGACAGCGGAGATGATCCGAAAGACAGCGCAGGAAATGCATTACATGCCAAATGCGGCAGCAAGGCAGCTGAAGACGAATATGTCTCATAATATAGGAGTCTTGTTTGTAGATGATACCATGTCGGGCCTGACACACGAGTACTTTTCAGCAATCCTGAACAGTGCGAAGGAAGAGGCGGAACGTCTTGGATACGATATCACATTTATCAGCCGCAATGTCGGAGGAAATAATTCTTCTTTTGTAGAGCATTGCAGATATCGAAAATGTGATGGAGTGCTGATCGCCAGTGTAGATTTTTTGAGTGATCAGGTAAGAGAACTGGTGGAAAGCGAATTTCCGACAGTGACCATCGATTATTCCTTTAATAATCAGAGCAGTGTGGTGTCCGATAATGTGGAAGGCGCATACAGATTGACGGAATATCTGCTGGAAAAAGGACATCGTAAGATTGCATTTATCCACGGAGAAAAAACTTCCGTAACGGAAAAGCGTCTGGTAGGATTCTTTCGGGCATGTGAGGATTATGGGATTGATATCCCGGAAGAATATGTTCTGGAGGCGCGATATCATGATCCGAAAGTCTGCGAGGTGTTGACAGAACAGCTGATGAAGATGGAAGATCCGCCAACTGTGATTATGTATCCGGATGATTATTCTTATCTTGGAGGGCTTAGACAGCTGGAAAAGATGGGATTATCAGTACCGGAAGATGTAAGTGCTGCGGGATATGACGGAATCAATATTTCTCAGGTTTTGCGTCCGAGACTTACAACATATTATCAGGATGCTGAGATGATTGGGAAAAAGTCGATGCAGAAGCTGGTAGAAACCATTGAAAACAAAAGAACTTGTATCGTAGAACAGATTATGGTATCCGGAAAACTTCTGGAAGGACATAGTGTAAAACAGTTATAGCAACGGCGCTATGCTGAAAAAAATACAATCATAAAAACATTTAAACAAGGAGGAAGTATTATGAAAAATCGCATGAAAAAGATTGCAAGCTTATTTTTGGTTGCATCAATGACTCTGTCACTTGCAGCTTGTGGCTCAAGTGAGAAAGAAGAGACCAGCGGAGAAGACACAGCACAGGAGGAGAGTGCAGAAGAGGGTGAAGTCCTGAATATCTGGTGCTGGAACGACGAATTCCAGAGCCGATTCAATGATTACTATCCGGAAGTTAAAGAAGTTGCAGAAGACAAATCTACAACGACTCTGAATGACGGAACAGTTGTAAAATGGACGATCAACCCGAACGAAAACAACAACTATCAGAACAAACTGGATGAAGCTCTTCTGAATCAGGAATCTGCTGATGCAGATGATAA
>JAEDLC010000010.1 GCA_016295505.1 Dorea sp. | reverse complement strand
TATCTGAATTCTTTTGATCCGCAGGAACTTGCAAGTCATGCTATGGCAGACATTGATCCGGAATTCGTTCACAAGGTTCAGCCGGGGGATATCATTGTGGCAAATAAGAACTTTGGATGCGGGTCTTCCAGAGAACATGCGCCGCTTTGTCTTAAGACTGCCGGTGTCAGCTGCGTGATTGCTGAGACATTCGCAAGAATCTTCTATAGAAATGCAATCAATATCGGACTTCCGATCATAGAGTGTCCGGAAGCCGCAAAAGAGATTGAAGCCGGGGATGAGGTGGAGATTGATTTTGACAACGGAAAAATCTTTGATAGAACCAAAGGCACCGAATACCAGGGACAGCCGTTCCCGGAATTCATGCAGAAGCTGATTGCGGCGGGAGGCCTTGTAAAGTATACAAACAGTAAGAAAAAGTAAATAAGAGGTGTTGGAATGGGTCAAGAGAGAGGTAACGCGGCAGCATTGCTGCCGATCGGAGTTTTCCTGGTAATATTTTTGGGCTCAGGCATCGTGACGGGGGATTTTTATGCGATGCCTGCAATTGTAGCATTTTTGATTGCATTGTTCATTGCCTTTTTGCAGAACCGTGAGCTGAGTTTTAATGATAAGATCAGGATTGCAGCACAGGGAGTCGGAGATGATAATATCATTACGATGTGTCTGATCTATCTGTGCGCCGGTGCATTTTCCGGAGCAGTCACAGCAGCAGGCGGAGTTGAAAGTACAGTCAATCTGGGACTTTCTGTTCTTCCGGCAGGGATTGCAGTAGTGGGACTGTTTGTGATCGGATGCTTTATCTCCGTTTCCATGGGGACATCTATGGGAACGATCGCAGCACTGGCTCCGATTGCAGTCGGTATCAGTGAAAAGACCGGATTTGCCCTGGCAATCTGTATAGGAGCGGTTGTATGCGGCGCGATGTTTGGAGATAATCTGTC
Organism: Dorea sp.; assembly: GCA_016295505.1. Classification (GTDB taxonomy): domain Bacteria; phylum Bacillota; class Clostridia; order Lachnospirales; family Lachnospiraceae; genus Dorea_A. The sequence continues at coordinate 28,319 of JAEDLC010000010.1, read as the reverse complement.
CATGATCTCAGATACGACGATCGCGGCGGTCAAGACACAGGGATGTGAAATGCGGGATAAGTTCAGAGAGAACTTTCTGATCGTGCTCCCTGCAGCGTTGATCACTATGGTGCTGTTTTTTGTACTGACAATGCATGGAGAATGCGAATTAAATGAAGAACTTACATATAATGTTCTGAGGGTCATCCCGTATCTTGTCGTTCTTGCAGGTGCACTGATCGGAATCAATGTGTTTCTGGTGCTGATCGGAGGTACAGTGCTGTCGCTGGTTATTGGAGTTGCGACCGGAAGCCTTGCGCTGGGAGAGATGTTCTCTGCAGTAGGAAACGGTGTGACCGGGATGTATGATATTACGGTGATATCTATGATCGTGGCATGTATTGTGTCACTGGTAAAGGAATATGGGGGAATTCGCTTTATTCTGAATATGATAAAAACGAGAATCAAAGGACAGCGCGGAGCTGAGATCGGAATTGCAGGTCTGTCACTTCTTGTAGATATGTGTACAGCAAACAATACGGTTGCAATCGTTATGACAGGACCGATCGCAAAGGAGATCAGTGAAGAATTTCATGTGTCTCCGAGACGATCTGCATCTTTGCTGGATATCTTCACATCGGTGGGGCAGGGGCTGATTCCATATGGAGCACAGCTTCTGTCAGCGGCGGGTCTTACCGGACTTACTCCGTTTCAGATTATGCCGTATCTGTTCTATCCTGTGTTGATGGCGATCAGTGCCGTGCTTTTCATTCTGTTTCGAAAAGCAGATTAAAGTAAGTATGGAAGGAAGAAAAGAGAATGAATCTACATTATAAAAGTACAAGAAATTCCAATCTCAGAGTGACAGCTTCAGAAGCAATCTTAAAAGGACTTGCTCCGGACGGAGGACTTTTTGTTCCGGAAAAACTTCCGGTGCTGGATGTTTCTATGGAAGAACTGAAGGGAATGACGTACCAGGAGACGGCATATACCGTAATGAAGCAGTTTCTGACAGATTTTACGGAGGAAGAGTTGAGAAACTGTATCACCAGGGCATATGACAGTAAGTTTGATACAGAAGAGATTGCGCCACTGGTAAAAGTAGACAATACCTATTATCTGGAATTATTCCATGGTGCAACGATTGCGTTTAAGGATATGGCACTTTCGATTCTGCCACATCTCATGACGACATCTGCGAAGAAGAATCAGGTGCAGAATAAGATTGTGATCCTTACTGCAACCTCCGGAGATACAGGCAAGGCTGCACTCGCCGGATTTGCGGATGTGGAAGGAACCAGAATCATCGTATTCTATCCGAAAAACGGTGTCAGCAGAGTGCAGGAGCTCCAGATGGTCACTCAGAAGGGAAATAATGTAGATGTTGTGGCAATCCATGGCAATTTTGATCATGCACAGAGCGGTGTGAAAGCGATGTTTGAAGATTCGGAGCTGGCGAAGAAGCTGGAAGATAATGGTTATCAGTTTTCTTCTGCTAATTCCATTAATATCGGACGCCTTGTTCCACAGGTCGTATATTACGTATATGCATATGCAAAACTTCTGGAAAATGAAGAGATTCAGCCAGGAGAGAAGATCAATGTTGTTGTTCCGACAGGAAACTTCGGAAATATTCTTGCGGCCTATTATGCAAAGCAGATGGGAGTGCCGATCGATAAGCTTGTATGTGCATCCAATGAGAATAAAGTTCTGTTTGATTTCTTCCAGACCGGAACTTATGACAGAAATCGTGAGTTCGTACTTACTTCTTCTCCGTCTATGGATATTCTCATCTCCAGCAATCTGGAACGTCTGATCTATCTGATATCAGGAGAAGATGATCAGAAGACAAAGCAGATGATGGAAGATCTGAAGTGCAGAGGTGTATATGAGATAACGGATGATATGAAGGCACGAATGAATGATTTTGTGTCAGGATATGCAACGGAAGCAGAATGTGCTCAGAATATCAGGGAAGTATACAATAAGACCGGATATGTGATCGATACACACACTGCGGTGGCATCTTATGTATGCGGGAAATATCAGGAAAACTCACTGGATTCCAAAAAGAGTGTGGTTGCATCTACTGCAAGTCCGTATAAGTTTGTAAAAAGTGTTCTGACGGCAATCGATGAAAAGTATGCAGATATGGATGAACTGGATCTCTTGAAAGTATTGGAGACTGTGTCCGGTGTAGAGATGCCACAGGCAATTCAGGATATTCTGAATGCAAATGTTCTGCATACCCTGGAATGCGAGAAGGATAATATGCGCGAGACAGTGGAGAAGATTTTAAATATATAAGAATATTTATGTTAATTATAAATAAATTTCATAATTGGAAAAACAAAAAATGCAGGATTAATCGATTAATCCTGCATTTTTTGTAAAAGTGAAAACGAATTTTTAGGAAAAGAGAAAAATAAATGAATAATAAAGGATATAAACTTTCGCGAAAGAGATTGTTAAAGTGTTGACTTTTTTGTAGAAAAATGCGATAATGGAACAAATGTCGTTGTTGCGGGACATGGGATAGGATGAACAGCTCCGACGACGCTCAAATTTATAGAAAAGAGGTTAAACAAAGATGGCGAAAATCGATTTAAGTAAGTACGGCATTTCAGGAACTACAGAGATTGTACACAACCCTTCTTATGAATTATTATTTGAGGAAGAGACACAGGCAGGTCTTGAAGGATTTGAAAAAGGACAGGTCAGCGAGCTTGGAGCAGTGAACGTAATGACAGGCGTATATACCGGACGTTCTCCAAAAGATAAATTCATCGTTATGGATGAAAACTCCAAAGATACTGTATGGTGGACTTCTGATGAGTACAAGAACGATAACCATCCGGCTTCTGAAGAGACATGGGCAGCAGTAAAGGATATTGCAGTAAAAGAGCTTTGCGATAAGAAGCTTTATGTAGTAGATGCTTTCTGTGGAGCGAATAAGGATACACGTATGGCGATCCGTTTCATCATGGAAGTTGCATGGCAGGCTCATTTTGTTGAGAACATGTTCATTATGCCTACCGCAGAAGAACTTGAGAGTTTTGAGCCAGATTTTGTTGTTTATAATGCTTCAAAAGCAAAAGTTGAAAATTATAAAGAATTAGGACTGAATTCAGAGACTGCAGTTGTGTTCAATATCACAAGTCGTGAACAGGTTATCATTAATACATGGTACGGCGGAGAGATGAAGAAAGGTATGTTCTCCATGATGAACTATTACCTTCCACTGAAGGGAATTGCATCTATGCACTGTTCAGCAAATACAGATATGAACGGAGAGAACACAGCAATCTTCTTCGGTCTGTCAGGAACCGGTAAGACAACACTTTCCACAGATCCAAAGCGTCTTCTGATCGGTGATGATGAGCACGGATGGGATGACAATGGAGTATTTAACTTTGAAGGTGGATGCTACGCAAAAGTAATTAACCTGGACAAAGAATCTGAACCGGATATCTACAATGCGATCAGACGTAATGCGCTTCTTGAGAACGTAACACTTGACGCTGACGGAAAGATTGACTTTGCAGACAAGAGCGTAACAGAAAATACACGTGTTTCTTACCCGATTGATCATATTGAAAAGATTGTACGTCCGGTATCTTCCGCTCCGGCTGCTCAGAATGTAATCTTCCTGTCCGCAGACGCTTTCGGAGTACTTCCACCGGTATCTGTACTGACACCAGAGCAGACACAGTATTACTTCCTGTCAGGATTTACAGCAAAGCTTGCAGGAACAGAGCGTGGAATCACAGAGCCGACACCTACTTTCTCTGCTTGCTTCGGACAGGCATTCCTGGAACTGCATCCTACAAAATATGCAGAAGAGCTTGTTAAGAGAATGGAAAAGAGTGGTGCAAAAGCATACCTTGTTAATACAGGATGGAATGGCACAGGAAAACGTATCTCTATCAAGGATACCCGTGGAATCATCGATGCAATCCTGAATGGAGATATCCTGAATGCACCTACAAAGAAGATTCCATACTTTGATTTTGAAGTACCTACAGAGCTTCCGGGCGTTGATCCTGCAATTCTGGATCCTCGCGATACTTATGCAGATGCTGCACAGTGGGAAGAGAAGGCAAAAGACCTTGCGGGAAGATTCATCAAGAACTTTGCAAAATACGAAGGAAATGAAGCCGGAAAAGCATTAGTTTCTGCTGGTCCACAGTTATAAAAAAACGCTTTTATGAGTTGTAAAATGTACGTAAATAGGTTATAATAATTTTAGTCAAAACCTGGGATGTGCGATAACTTCTGTAATTTTGAACCTACAATACTTTAAACGGGACTCCTACATCTCTGTAATATGTCAGGCCCCCGATCATGCAGGGGAAGACAAAAAAGCAGATGCGGACACCCACCTAGCTGTGGCTAGGAGTCAAAATACAGAAACCGGCATTTTGGGGATATGCAAATGATAAAGGGCAGCCGTGCGTGGCTGCCTTTTTTGCAGTATAAAACGAGTTCATAGAAGAACATATTGAAGCATACATTAGAGAAAGACCTGGGACAAGAGGTTACATGGCAAGTGAGCAGAAACAGAAAAAATAAAGCGTTGAGAAATGAAGAATTGAAACGGATGTCTTACCTTGGGATGTCCCTTTTGATCATGCTTCTGATCGTCTGCGGTCTGTTGTCAGCAGTATATGCAAAGCAGGATCAGAACAACCGGAAATACGAGACAGATATTCAGGATGGGAATACAGCATCGCAGGAAGAAACAGGACAGGACTCTTCAGTTATTCGGGTGCTGATCATGACGGATGGGTATAAGCAGGAGGTACATTCTTCGGTAGAAGTATGTGCTGCAGGCGGCATGGAGATCTGTGCAGGTGAAACGGTACTGGAAACTGCGGAAGGGGAGACGGTTCAGTTCCTGCCGGATAGTACATGGTTTCAGGACGGCATCGTCCGGATAAAGGCCAGAGATGGAGGAGAAGTTACAGTAACGGGAATTACGAGGGCCTGCGGACATCCATCCTATGCGGGAGTGCTGGAACTTCGGACGACTCCGGAGGGAATCGTGGTCATCAATGAGCTTCCGGTAGAAACATATCTGTGCAGAGTAGTTCCAAGCGAGATGCCGGCTTCTTATGAACTGGAAGCATTAAAGGCTCAGGCGGTGTGTGCAAGGAGTTATGCATGGCAGCAGATGGAAAGCTATGCATATCCGGAATATGAAGCACATGTGAATGACAGCACAGATTATCAGGTATATGGAAACAGTCTTCCGCAGGAGATGACAGATCAGGCGGTCTCAGAGACGGCCGGTCAGGTACTCTGTTATCACGGACAGGTAGTAACGGCGTATTATTATTCAACCTCCTGTGGTGTCACTACGGATGTCCGGGCATGGGGGACACCGGTCAGTGAAGCAAATCAATATCTGAAGTCGGTTGAAGTAAGAGGAGAAAACGGCGATTATGAAAAGGACCTTCCATGGTACCGGTGGGAAGCAGACATTCCGGAAGAAGTGTTGTCCGGACTGATCGGTTTTTATACGGGGAAGGACATTGGAAAACTGAAAAGTATAGAAGTGACAAGAACAGGAGCCGGGAATATTGTGCTCCAGATCTGTGCAGTGGGTGATAAAGGGAGTGTAACAGTAGATACAGAAAATAAGATCCGAAGGGCACTTGGCGGAAGTGGATATGAGATCATCAAACAGGATGGTACAAAAGTACCCGGCCAGACGCTGCTTCCGAGCGCATTTTTTACAATCGAAAAGAACGAAGATGTATATAAGATCAGAGGAGGCGGGTATGGGCACGGAATCGGAATGAGCCAGAACGGAGCAAATGAAATGGCAAAAAACGGGAAAACTTATATAGAGATACTGACCCTGTTTTTTCAGGGGATCACAGTTGAAGTTAAGATGTAATAGACAAACCGGTGAAAATCAAGTAAAATATAGGTTAAATATATCGGGAGAATACAATGAAGAAAGTAAAAAATCTGTATAGTAAAGTAATTGAAATAACGAGCAGGATAGGAAATGATCATGTCGGAGCATATGCCGCACAGGCAGCATATTTCTTCATGCTGAGTCTGATCCCGATTATCCTGCTTCTGATTACAATGGTGCAATATACACCGGTTACAAAAGCTGATATCATGACGGCTGTTCTGCAGGTATTTCCAAGTTCGGTAGAGACATTGATCACATCCATCGTGAATCAGGTGTATAATCAGTCGATGGGTGTCATCCCGCTTACAATTCTTGTGGCGCTCTGGTCTGCCGGAAAAGGCGTGCTTGCAATGACAAATGGACTGAACATGATCTACAAGTGTCAGGAGACAAGAAATTATGTCGTTCTGCGAATCCGGGCGACCATCTATACAGTCATGTTCCTGCTTGTGATTATATTTCTTCTGGTAATGTCTGTATTTGGTAATACGCTGAATATATTCATTACAGAGCATATTCCGTTCCTGGAGCAGTTCGCGGACAAGCTGATTCGGATAAGGATCGTCATTACTCCTATCCTTCTGGTAGTATTTTCCCTGATGCTCTATAAGTTCCTTCCGAACCGGAAAGGCAGGATAAAGGAGCAGCTCTCCGGAGCGGCATTTACAGCAGTCGGATGGATGATCGTGTCCTGGATCTTTTCTGTATACCTGGATGTATTCAAAGGGTTTTCGACAATGTACGGCAGCCTTACGACGATCGTACTGATTATGTTATGGATGTATTTCTGCATGTATGGAATCCTGCTTGGCGGAGAAATGAATGTTATGGTTAAGGAAAAGTGTGAACAGAGAGGGGAAGAGCGGAGGTAAGAGAATTATTTCTTGACATCCTCGATTCTTATGTTACAATAATTAAGTATTCATAGTTAAAAGCAATGACCGTGTAAGTAGTGCTCCATTTTCCAAAAGAGAGAGGGGATCACCGGGCTGAAAGTTCCCTTTGGTTCAGATGGTAAACGAATTTCCCACGTAAGCTGCACTTTTGAAGTAATAGTAGAAGGTGACGTATATGCACGTTACGCATGTTATGAGTGCTCATATCCGAAGGAAGGATATGGGAATCAGGGTGGTACCACGGGTTATACCTCGTCCCTTTCGGGATGGGGATTTTTTTTACCTATAAAAGAATCATAATGCTTTAATTTAAAGAAATGAAAGGAAGAAAATGATGAAAGACAAACTTCAAAACATCAAAGATGAAGCACTGAAGGCCATTGAACAGGCCGATGTGCCGGAAAAACTGAATGATGTGCGTGTAAGATTCCTTGGTAAGAAAGGGGAACTTACCGCAGTATTAAAAGGAATGAAAGATGTTGCACCGGAAGACAGACCGAAGGTAGGACAGATGGTCAATGAGACGAGAGCGGCAATCGAAAGTATTCTCGAAGAAAGTAAAGTAAAGATGGAAAGAGCCATCAGAGAAGAGAAGATGAAGCAGGAAGTAATCGATGTTACTCTTCCGGCAAAGAAAAATACCGTCGGACATCGTCATCCGAACACAATCGCACTCGAAGAGGTAGAGAGGATCTTTACCGGTATGGGTTATGAAGTTGTGGAAGGACCGGAAATTGAGTATGACGAATATAATTTCCGTAAACTGAATATTCCGGACGGACATCCGGCAAAGGATGAACAGGATACTTTCTATATTAATAAAGATATTGTACTTCGAACACAGACATCTCCGGTACAGGCACGTATCATGGAGCAGGGTAAGCTCCCAATCTGTATTCTGTCTCCGGGACGTGTATTCCGTTCTGATGAAGTGGATGCGACACATTCTCCATCCTTCCATCAGATCGAGGGACTTGTAATTGATAAAAACATATCTTTTTCAGATTTGAAGGGAACTCTGGAAGTATTTGCAAAAGAGTTGTTCGGTGAAGAGACAAAGACAAAATTCAGACCGCATCACTTCCCATTTACCGAACCAAGCGCGGAGATGGATGTTACATGCTTCAAATGCGGTGGAAAAGGCTGCAGGTTCTGTAAAGGATCCGGATGGATTGAGATCCTCGGCTGTGGTATGGTACATCCGCATGTACTGGAAATGTGCGGAATTGATCCGGAAGAATATACCGGATTTGCATTCGGTGTTGGTCTGGAGCGTATCGCGCTGCTGAAATATGAAATCGATGACATGAGACTGTTGTACGAAAATGATATTCGTTTCCTGAAACAGTTCTAATTCATAAGGAGGAGAAAAAGAGAATGAATACTTCATTATCATGGATAAAAGCGTATGTTCCGGATCTGGATGTAACGGCTCAGGAATATACAGATGCAATGACTTTGTCCGGTACAAAGGTAGAAGGATATGAAAAAATGGATGCTGATCTGGATAAGATCATAATCGGACAGATTGAAAAGATCGAGAAACATCCGGATGCAGACAAGCTGATCATCTGTCAGGTAAATGTAGGAACAGAAACAGTACAGATCGTAACCGGTGCTCCGAACGTGAAGGAAGGAGATAAGGTTCCGGTTGTGCTGGACGGCGGACGTGTGGCTGGCGGACATGAGCCGGGACAGCGTGTGGCCGGCGGTATCAAGATCAAGAAAGGCAAGCTTCGCGGTGTGGAGAGCTGCGGTATGATGTGTTCTATCGAGGAGCTTGGTTCTGACAGAGATATGTATCCGGAGGCTCCGGAATATGGAATCTATATATTTGATGATGACGCAGTGGTCGGAGAAAGCGCAATTAAAGCACTGGGATTGGATGATGTTGTCGTAGAATATGAGGTTACATCCAACCGTGTAGACTGCTTCAGCGTGATCGGAATTGCAAGAGAGGCAGCGGCAACATTTGGAAAAGAGTTCTATCCGCCGGTTGTGACTGCGACAGGCAATGATGAGGATGTGAATGACTATATTAAGGTTACAGTGAAAGATACAGAGCTGTGTCCGAGATATTGTGCGAGAGTGGTAAAAAATATTAAGATTGGTCCGTCTCCGAAATGGATGCAGAGACGTCTGGCATCTGTAGGAATCCGCCCGATCAATAATCTGGTCGATATTACAAACTATGTGATGGAAGAGTATGGACAGCCGATGCATGCGTATGACCTGGATACGATCGAAGATCATGAGATTGTAGTACGTACAGCAGCGAAGGGCGAGAAGTTTACGACTCTTGACGGTCAGGAACGCGAGATGGATGAATCAGTACTGATGATCTGCGACGGAAAGAAATCCATCGGTATCGCTGGTATCATGGGTGGAGAGAATTCCATGATCACGGATGACGTGCATACCATGTTATTCGAGGCAGCTTGTTTTGACGGAACCAATATCCGTAAATCCAGTAAGAAGATCGGACTTCGTACAGATGCATCCGGTAAATTTGAAAAGGGCCTGGATCCGAATAACGCACAGGCTGCAATCGATCGTGCCTGTCAGCTGGTAGAAGAGATGGGAGCCGGTGAAGTTGTCGGCGGAATGGTAGATGTATACGGGAAAAAGAAAGAACCGGTGAGAGTACCATTTGACCAGGATAAGATCAACAGTCTTCTCGGAACCAATATCTCCAAAGAAGATATGCTTGGTTATTTTAAAAAGATTGATCTGGAATATGATGAAGAGACAAATGAGGTGATTGCACCTACTTTCCGTCATGACCTGTTCCGTATTGCGGATCTGGCAGAAGAAGTTGCAAGATTTTACGGATATGATAATATCCCGACAACGCTTCCGAAGGGAGAAGCAACGACCGGAAAACTGTCCTTCAAACTGAGAATTGAGCAGGTTGCACGTGATATCGCAGAATTCTGTGGATTCAGTCAGGGAATGACATACTCTTTTGAAAGCCCGAAGGTATATGAAAAGCTTCGTATTCCTGAAGATTCTGTACTTCGTCAGGCAATCGAGATCAAAAATCCACTGGGAGAGGATTACAGTATTATGCGTACATCTTCTATTAACGGAATGCTGACCTCTCTTGCAACCAATTATAACAGAAGAAATAAGGATGTAAGATTATACGAACTTGCCAATATCTATCTTCCGAAGGCACTTCCGCTTACCGAACTTCCGGAAGAACGTGTCCAGTTCACACTGGGTATGTATGGAGAAGGAGATTTCTTCACTATGAAGGGAGTAGTAGAAGAGTTCTTTGATAAAGTAGGAATGCACAAAAAAGAAACCTACGATCCAAATGCAGGCAAAACGTTCCTGCATCCGGGACGCCAGGCGAATATCATCTATGACGGAGTCGTAGTCGGATATCTGGGAGAGGTACATCCGGATGTTGCTGATACGTATGGAATCGGAACCAGAACTTACATTGCAGTGATTGACATGCCGGAGATTGTTGCAAGAGCAACATTTGACAGAAAATACAGCGGAATTGCCAGATTCCCGGCTGTTACCCGTGATATCAGTATGGTTATGCCAAAAGAGATCCTTGTTGGACAGGTTGAAGATGTGATTGAGAAGAAGGGTGGAGCATATCTGGAAAGCTATTCTCTGTTCGACATCTATGAAGGTGCTCAGATTAAAGCCGGATTCAAATCAGTCGCTTACTCTATCGTGTTCCGTGCAAAAGATAAGACGCTTGAAGATGCGGATGTGACTGCAGCAATGGACAGAATATTAAAGGCACTGGAAGAGATGGGTATTGAACTTCGTAAATAAAGAAAAGGAGTTACAATATGAAGAAAAAACAGATCGTTGGACTGGTAATAGCAGTGGTACTGTTTATCATAACGGGTGTGGCAAGTGTTCTTACGAATGCATTTTCCAGACAGCTGTTTGAAGAAAGTGTAGGCGATATCATCACCGGGTCTTATGAATTCAATCCGCCGGTAAATGATTATATTGCAATCGTCCGGGTAGAAGGAACGATTCAGGAACAGGCGGATACGAATGCATTTGGTGAGGCGGTAGGGTATCAGCATGCGACTACACTGGATTATATCGACAATCTGATTGATGACTCCGGTAATGTGGGAATCCTCTTATATGTGGATTCCCCGGGAGGAACCGTCTACGAATCGGAAGAGCTGTATCTGAAGCTCAAAGAGTATAAAGAAAAGACCGGCAGGCCAATCTGGGATTACATGGCACATTATGCCGCTTCCGGTGGATATATGGTCTCAATGGCAGCAGATAAGATCTATGCGAATCCGAATACGACCACCGGCTCGATTGGTGTCATTATGTCAGGATATGATATGTCAGGGCTGTATGAAAAGCTTGGCATCCGTTATGTCAGCATTACCAGCGGCGCCAATAAAGACAGCAGTCAGATGACAGATGAGCAGATTGCGATCTATCAGGAGCAGGTAGACGAATACTATAATAAGTTCGTTGGTATCGTGGCTGAGGGAAGAAGCATGTCTGAGGAGGATGTAAAAGTTCTCGCAGATGGCCGCACTTATACTGCAAATCAGGCAATTGACAACGGATTGATTGATGAGATCGCTCTGTATGATGATATGGTAAGTGAGATGCGTGACGAATTGGGAACCGGCGAATTCTATGAACTCGAAGCAACGCAGAGTGTGCTGGCTTCGTTTCTTTCAAAAGCAGAAAAGCTGATTCCGAAGTCAGAAGCTCAGATTCTGAAGGAAACCGCAGCAAGTATGGAAAGCGGGGTGCCAATGTATTATGCAGAACAGTTACGATAGTCAGAAGATAGACTATGCCGGATTCTGGGTGAGGCTGGCAGCATATGTAATGGACAGCCTGATCGTATTTGGCGGGCTGGCGATCGTAAGACTCGTTCTTGGCATAGTATCACTCATTATAGGAGGAACCGTGTTCAGTGAAAATATATTGTTCCATTATACACTGAAGGATATTCTCCTGTACGTACTTCAGGTATTGTATTTCGTATTATGTACATACTATACCGGTACAACATTGGGAAAAAGAGCACTGAATATCAGAGTGGTCAGTGCGGACGGGGAAGATAGACTGAGTCTTCTGAATGTGATATACAGAGAGACGATTGGACGATTCTTATGTGGCATGACCATCGGAATCGGATATATTATGGCCGGTATCGATCAGGAAAAAAGAGGACTTCACGATATGCTCTGCGATACACGGGTCGTATACCTGAAGAAAATCAAAGTAAAGACCGTCTGTCAGCCGGCGGAAGGGGCAGTGCCTCCTTCGCAAAATCCGACGGGAGAAGCACAGGAAGATACACAGTTGGTACCGGAGGAGAGGCAGACAGAGATACAGTCGTCGCGGGAACAGGAGGAACCACCGACACTTGGATGGCCGGTGAGTGAACCTTGTAAAGGAGAGGGACAGATTCCGTCTACCGTATATCGACTGACAGAGGAACTTCCCAAAGAGGAATTTCCGAAGGAAGAACAACAGGAAAGGAATTCATAATTATGAAACGTCAGGATTTTTATTATGAATTGCCGGAAGAATTAATTGCGCAGGATCCGCTTGAAGATCGTTCCAGCTCCAGACTTCTTGTATTAGACAAGGAGTCTGGGGCTGTTTCCCATCATGTATTTAAAGAAATCGTAGACTATCTGCATGAAGGAGACTGCCTGGTTATCAATGATACAAAAGTACTTCCGGCGAGATTGATAGGATCGAAGGTTGGAACAAATGCAAAAATAGAAATATTATTATTAAAAAGGAAAGAAAATAATATCTGGGAAACATTAGTAAAACCTGGAAAGAAAGCTAAGATCGGTACAAAGATCAGCTTTGGCGAGGGACTTCTGATCGGAGAAGTGATCGATGTCGTGGAAGAAGGAAACCGTCTGGTTCAGTTTACTTATGAAGGGATCTTTGAAGAAATTCTGGATCAGCTGGGACAGATGCCGCTTCCGCCTTATATTACACATCAGCTTCAGGATAAAAACCGTTATCAGACTGTGTATGCAAAACATACAGGCTCTGCGGCGGCCCCGACAGCCGGACTGCATTTTACTCCGGAACTTCTGGAACAGATTGAGCAGATGGGTGTAAATATCGCAAGAGTGACACTTCATGTGGGGCTTGGAACATTTCGCCCGGTAAAGGTTGAAGAAATCACAGATCATCATATGCATTCCGAATTCTATATGATTGATGAAGCAGCGGCAGAAAAGATCAACCGGGCCAAGGATTCCGGACACCGGGTCATCTGCGTGGGAACGACGAGCTGCAGAACCATAGAATCGGCTGCGGATGAGACAGGACATCTGAAAGCCTGCAGTGGCTGGACAGAGATATTTATCTATCCGGGATATCAGTTCAAGATCCTGGACTGCCTGATCACGAATTTCCATCTGCCGGAGTCAACATTAATCATGCTGGTTTCCGCGCTGGCAGGAAGAGAACACGTACTTGCGGCTTACGAGGAGGCTGTAAAGGAAAGATACAGATTTTTCTCCTTTGGGGATGCGATGCTGATTCAATAATTGATACGCATATTACATGTGAAGTCTGCATAGAATGCTCCAAGGAGTGTGATGCAGAGATGGATTATAAGGGAAAGCCGGCAGCCTATGCCGTGATCGCCGGGAATAAGAACTATCCAAAACTGAATGGAAAGGTCTGGTTTTTTGATACACATGGAGGAACGCTTGTAACCGTGTCGGTTTGTGGAATTACAGACAAAGATGGGGAATACAGTCAGAGCTTTCATGGGCTTCATATCCATGCGGGAAAGTCATGTACGGGCAACGCACAGGAACCGTTTGCGGATGCTGATGGACATTATAATCCGCGGGATACGGGACACCCGCAGCATGCAGGAGATCTTCCGCCTTTATTAAGCTGCCATGGCTCTGCATGGATGTCGGTATATACGGACCGATTTTATCCGGAGGATATCATTGGGAAAACGGTTATCATTCATGCGATGCCGGATGATTTTCATACACAGCCATCCGGAGATTCGGGCGAGATGATCGCCTGTGGTGAGATTCAGGAATGGAAAGAAGAACAGTAAGAAAAATAGAAACCGGTGCCGCTCCGAAGGAAGATCACAGTCTTGGAGCAGCATCGGTTTTTTGCAGAAATTTATAAGATCATCAGATCTTTTGGGAAGTGTGTCAGAGGTTCTGCACCGTTTTCGGTAATGAGAACGGTATCTTCGATACGCACACCGCCCCAGCCAGGGATATAGATTCCCGGCTCCATGGTGATGACACAGCCAGGAAGCATTGTGCGGGTACCGTTGATGCCGAGGAATGGTTCTTCGTGAAGATCCAGACCAACACCGTGTCCCATGCCTGAATAGTAGTATTCCTCATACTTGGATACGATCTTGCGGATTTCTGCATCCGGCTTTGTCGCATGGACGCCCGGACCCATGTTCATGAGACCTGTTTCCTGTCCTTTTCTTACTAATTCGTAGATTTCTCTCTGCTTTTCTGTCGGCTCGCCCACAACAAAAGTTCTGGTGATATCAGATATGTAGCCATTATACATAGCGCCAAAATCAACCAGTACAAAGTCGCCTTTTTCTACCAGTTTGTCACCCGGTTTTCCATGGAGAAGAGAGGTCTTTGCTCCGGAGATCAGGATGGTTTCAAAGCCAAGATCATGCGCACCGTGCATCTTCATGCTGAATTCAAGACGTGCACATAATTCACGCTCGCTGACTCCCGGACGGATATAAGGAACGAGTTCTTCCAGAGCCTTGTCTGCAATCTCGCAGGCAATACGTGTATTAGCTACTTCTTCTTCGGATTTGGCATAGCGCAGTTCTTCTATAATATGGCGTGTCGGAACCAGTGTCGTGCCACAGGATGAAAGGAGCTGTTCCAGTTCTGCATATTTGTCATATGTGGTAAAGCATTCTTCAAATCCAAGCCGTTTGATTCCTGCTTTCTCGCAGACCTGTGCAACTGCCTTTGGAAGGCTGCGGTCGCAGAAATGCCAGTTGATGATTTCATAATCCGGGCATGAGATCTCGGCAAGCTCGGTAAAACGACTGTCTGTAATTACATATTGTCCCTGTGGACAGATGACTGCATAGGCAAGTTCGTCCGGATAACCGGTTGTATAGTTGACGTTTGATTTTTTGGTGATGTAGAATCCGTCGAGATTCTGTTCTTTTAAGATACTTAATATCTTTTCGACCTTATTCATTGTGATAATCCTCCTATAGAAAAAATGAATATATAGACTGAAGTATAGACTATGGTCTATAAATAAGATAACAGATTTGGTAATATGTGTCAATATAGAAAGAAAAAAACAAGAAAAAAACATACAAAATGCATAACGGATGAGAGGAAAGACCTTCATGTACAGATGAGAAGAATGATTTGACAGACGGAAATGAAACCGATAGAATTGTAGGCAGAGATATGGCGTACATGACAACAGAAATCAGGAGTGAGGAGCGAAAGGGATGACACAGAAACCACTGGCAAGAGGATATACAACAGGGACTTGTGCACAGGCGGCAACAAAAGCTGCGATGTGGATGTTGATGACCGGAAAACCATGTGAAAAAGTGCAGGTAGAACTGCCACAGGGAGAAACGCTCGCACTGGATATCTGTGAGATTAAGTTTGGAAACGGAGAGGGAGGGAAACTGCTTCCGGAAGAAGTGTGCTGTGCGGTAAAAAAAGACAGCGGAGATGATCCGGATATTACCAATGGAGTACTGGTCTACAGTAAGGTGAGCCGGAATCAGGGGACAGAGATTACGCTGGATGGAGGAGAAGGAATAGGAAGGGTTACAAAACCGGGGCTGGATCAGCCGGTCGGCGCCGCGGCAATCAATCGAGTTCCCAGACAGATGATCATAAAAGAAGTAAAGGAAGTATGTGAGGAAGTCGGATATGAAAAGGGAATTCACGTAGAGATATCTATTCCGGAAGGGAAGCGTCTTGCGGC
This sequence comes from Dorea sp., assembly GCA_016295505.1. GTDB lineage: Bacteria > Bacillota > Clostridia > Lachnospirales > Lachnospiraceae > Dorea_A. Next base: position 12,542 of record JAEDLC010000010.1, on the reverse strand, counting down.
GGGAACCTTTAATCCAAGACTTGGAATAGAAGGGGGCTTATCGATTCTTGGAACGACCGGAATCGTAGAGCCCATGAGTGAACAGGCACTGGTTGATACGATCCGGGTGGAAATGAAGGTGTGTATGGCCGGGAGATACCGTTATCTGATCGTGGCACCCGGCAATTACGGGCTGGATTTTTTATCGGAACAGTATGGAATGAAAGATGAGGATGTTGTCAAGTGCAGCAATTATATCGGACAGACTCTGGATATGGCAGTGGATATGGAATGCAGAGGACTTCTTCTTGTCGGTCATATCGGGAAGTTGATCAAAGTGGCGGGAGGCATTATGAATACCCATTCCAGATGGGCAGACTGTCGTATGGAACTGATGGCTGCAGCGGCACTTCGTGCCGGAATAGAAGGGCCAAAAGCAGCAGCGCTTCTGGAGTCCGTAACGACAGATGATGCGCTTGGAAAGTGTACACCTGACGAAAGGGTGCTGATCATGAATCAGATTATGAAGAAGATTGAAGAGTATATGAATTATCGAACAGAAGGAAAACTGATGACCGGGGCAATGACATTTTCGGGGGTATATGGAATCCTCGGGAAAACAGACCGGGCAGACGAATTAATAGAGAGTTTCAAAAGGGAAAGAGGACTATAGATATATGAAAGGAAAATTATACGGAGTCGGTGTCGGGCCGGGGGATCCGGAACTTATGACGATAAAAGCAGCCAGAATTATCAAAGAATGTGATGTAATTGCTGTTCCGGGAAAGATCCCGGAAGAATCGATTGCCTTCCGGATTGCAAGACAGGCGTGTCCGGAAATTGATGAAAAGCTGCTGATCGGAATCCCGATGCCCATGACGAAAGATGAAAAGGTATTGAAAAGAAGCCATGAAGAAGGAGTTCTAAGTCTGAAGCATCAGCTGGATGAAGGAAAAGATACGGCATTTTTGACACTCGGAGATCCGACCGTATATTCTACATATCTTTATCTGCACAATGAGATCCGAAAAGGAGAATATGAGGCTGAGATAATAAGTGGTGTTCCGTCGTTCTGTGCAGCTGCTGCAAAGCTTCACATGAGTATCGGAGAAAAGGATGAGCAGATTCATGTGATTCCGGCTTCCTACCAGGTGGAGGGAGCACTCGGGCTCCCGGGAACGAAGGTGTTGATGAAAGCAGGGAAAAAACTTCCGGATGTAAAAAAGCTTTTGCGGGAGCAGAATGCTGAATCCGTAATGGTAGAGAACTGTGGGATGGAAAATGAGAGAATCTATCATGGGACGGAGAACATACCGGAAGATGCAGGATATTATACATTGTTGTTTGTGAAGGAAAGAGGAGGAGAACAATGATTCATTTTGTAGGAGCCGGCCCCGGAGCGGTCGATCTGATTACGGTGCGGGGACAAAAACTGTTAGAAGAGGCGGATATTGTAATATACGCAGGATCACTGGTGAATCCCGGATTATTAGATTGTGTCAGACAAGATTGTATGATATATAACAGTGCGAAAATGACACTGGAAGAAGTGCTCGAAGTCATGGAACAGGCAGAGCGTGAAGGAAAGACGACAGTAAGACTCCATACGGGAGATCCATGCCTGTATGGAGCAATCAGAGAACAGATGGACTGGCTGGAAGAACAGAAGATTCCCTATGATTCCTGTCCGGGAGTCAGTTCTTTTTGCGGTGCGGCTGCAGCCCTGAATCTTGAGTATACATTGCCGGAAGTTTCTCAGAGTGTAGTGATTACCAGAATGGAAGGACGAACTCCGGTGCCGGAAAAAGAAAAGGTTGCTTCATTTGCCGCCCATGGTGCAACGATGGTACTTTTCTTAAGTACCGGATTACTGGAGAAGCTGGAAGAGCAGCTGACGGAAGGCGGATATGCAGCGGATACTCCGGCGGCAATTGTCTATAAGGCAACCTGGCCGGAAGAGGAGACGTATATCTGTACGGTATCTACGCTTGCAGAAACAGCGAAGGAACATCAGATTACGAAAACGGCTCTGATCATCGTGGGAGATGTTGTAACGCATCATTCCTATGAAAGGTCCAAATTGTATGATCCGTCATTTGCGACAGAATTCAGGGAGGCAAAATGAAGATTGCAGTCATAAGCTTTACACGGAATGGGAAATGTCTGGCAGATCATATCACAGAATTACTGAAAGCAGATCATGAGGTTATAAATGCAGTAAAATGTTCCAGTGTGTCATCTTCTATCGGGGAAAGCCTGAGTGAATGGACCGGGAAGATGTTTCAGAGTCAGGATGCACTGGTCTTCGTCGGTGCGGTCCAGATTGCGGTTCGTGCAATTGCACCGTATGTCAGGTCGAAAAAAACGGATCCTGCCGTCTTGGTATTTGATGAAAAAGGAACTTATGGAATCCCGGTTCTGTCCGGACACCTGGGCGGGGCCAATGAGCTTGCAATGTCAATCTGTGCCGGTATTCAGGCACGACCGGTTGTAACAACTGCAACGGATCTTCAGGGAAGATGGGCAGTTGATGTATTTGCAAGAAAGAATGGACTTGTGATCCGTGAGATGGAACGGGCCAGACAGATATCTGCAGCAGTTCTGGAAGGCCGGAAGATTACGATTGCGGCAGACGACTGGACACGGAGAGTGGAAGGAGTGCTTCCGGAAGATGTGGTTCGATATGAAGATACTCCGGGGGCAGAACCGGATATCCGGATCGGAATCTTAGAACAGGAGAGGCAGGCTCTGCATCTGATACCAAGAGCGGTGATCGCCGGAATCGGATGTAAAAAAGGAGTTTCGGCTGCGCAGATTGAAGAAGCCGTTGATCTGGCGTGTTCGCGGGCCGGTGTATGCAGAGAAAGCATATATAAAGTTGCAAGTATCGATCTGAAGGCCCGGGAACAGGGACTTCTGGAATATTGTGATAAGTATCGGCTGGAAAGAAGTTTCTATTCGGCGGAAGAATTAGGACGTGTACCGGGCATCTATTCGGGGTCGGAATTTGTCGCCTGCGTGACCGGTGTGGATAATGTATGTGAACGAAGTGCGGTGCTTGCTTCAGGCGGAGGCAGACTGATTGCAGAGAAACTGGCCCGGAACGGTGTGACCGTTGCGCTTGCACAGAAGGATTGGAGGATTAGATTTGAATAAAGTATACGTAGTAGGAATGGGCCCCGGTGCCTATGAAGAGATGACAGTACGAGCGGTGAAGACTCTGGAAGCGTGTGAAGTGATTGTTGGATATACGGTATATGTGGATCTGTTAAGAGAACATTTTCCGGGAAAGGAATTCATGACCACATCTATGAGACAGGAAGTACAGAGGTGCCACATGGCATTTGAAGCAGCAGCAGCCGGAAAGACGACGGCGATGGTATGCAGTGGAGATGCCGGAATCTATGGGATGGCAGGCCTGATGTATGAAGTGGGGGAAGAATTTCCACAGGTAGAGATCGAGGTGGTTCCGGGGGTAACTGCAGCAATTGGTGGTTCGGCAGTTCTTGGAGCAGCGGTCGGACATGACTGTGCGCTGATCAGTCTGAGTGATCTTCTGACTCCATGGGAAGCAATTGAAAAGCGGCTGCTGGCAGCTGCTGAAGCAGATTTCGTGATCTGTCTGTATAATCCGTCGAGCAAAAAGCGAAGTGACTATCTGAAAAAAGCGTGTATGCTGATTCAGAGATATAAAGCGGATGATACAGTATGTGGAATTGTACGACAGATTGCAAGAGAAGGGGAAGCACTTAAGCTTCTGACCCTGGGAGAATTGAAAGATACAGAAGTTGATATGTTTTCAACTGTATTTATCGGAAATCGTCAGACGAAAATCGTACGGGGTCATATGGTGACGCCAAGAGGATATCATATATGAAAAAAGACAGGATTCTAATCTATGCAGGTACAACAGAAGGAAGAAAACTGGCATCTTATCTGGTAAGAAAGGGTGTATCGGTACATGTCTGCGTTGCTACTTCCTATGGAGCAAGTCTGCTTCCAAAGGAAGGTGATATTACAGTATCTCATGAACGTATGGACCGTATACGGATGAAGGAGTTTATCTTGGATTACAAACCGACATATGTGGTAGATGCCACACATCCTTATGCGAAAGAAGTAACTGCGAATCTGAAAGCGGCATGTGAAGAATTGCAGATACCATATCTGAGACTGGTACGTGAGGAAGAAGAGACAAGCGGTGAGATCTGTGTGGAGGATGTGAATGCAGCAGTAAGATACCTGGAGCATACGAAAGGAAATATTCTGGTGACCACCGGAAGTAAGGAACTGGAAGTTTTTACAAAGCTTACAGATTACAAGGAGCGCATCTATGCAAGAGTATTGTCTTTGAAGCAGGTAGTGGAAAAGTGCGAGGAGCTGGGGGTTGCAGGCAGGCATCTGATCTGTATGCAGGGACCGTTTTCTACAGAAATGAATCTTGCAATGCTTCGGGAATATGAGATTGCATATATGGTGACTAAAGAATCCGGTGCAGCCGGAGGGTTCCTTCAAAAGTGTGAGGCTGCAGAAGAAGCCGGTGTCAGACTTGTAGTGATCGGACGTCCTGAAAAAGAAAAGGGATATGAGTTCGGAGAAATGTGTCGGTTGTTTAAGAAAGAATTAGATTTAAATGATAATAAAAAAGTTGCCATTATTGGAATCGGCACCGGTGCAGTACAGGTGATGACCGGTGAGGCCGGGGAAGCGATAAAAAAAGCGGATCTTCTGATCGGAGCGGGCAGAATGCTTCGCTCTGTGGCAGGGTATGGAAGGCCGGTCTATGAAGAATATCTTCCGGAGAAAATACTGGAATACATAAAAATGCATCCGGAATATGAACAGATCGCAGTGCTGCTGTCAGGAGACTGCGGGTTCTACAGTGGTGCAAAAAAACTGACGGCGATGCTGAAAGAAGAGCCGGAGATAGAAGCAACGGTGTTACCGGGGATCTCTTCCGTCTCTTATCTGGCAGCAAAGCTTGGGGTATCCTGGGAGGATGCATTTTTGACCAGTTCTCACGGAAGAAAAGCGAATCTGATCTCGGATATCCGGGAGCATCAAAAGGTATTTGCTCTGGTGAGCGGGAAAAAAGAGATCCATGAGATTCTGGAGCAGATGATTGTATACGGGTATGGAGATCTTGGAGTATGTATTGGAACAGAATTATCGTATCCGACAGAACGGATTCAGACGGGAACCGCACGTACGCTTCTGGAGGATCCGGCAGGGAGTCTGGCAGTCTTGTATATTGAGAATCCGAACGGCGGTAAACAGCCTGTTGTTCCGGGAATTCCGGATGCGGAATTTATCCGTGGAGAAGTACCGATGACAAAGGAAGAAGTGAGAACCATCTCCCTGTCAAAGCTTCGGATCCGGTCGGATTCTGTAATCTATGATATCGGAGCGGGGACAGGTTCGGTGTCTGTGGAGGCAGCGATACAGGCAGAAAAGGGGCATGTATATGCAGTGGAACGAAAGCAGGAAGCCATTGAACTGATTCAGAGGAATCAGAAAAAAATGCATGTCGACAACCTGACGGCGATTGCAGGAGAGGCACCGGATGCGCTCCTTGAGCTGCCCGTGCCGGATCGTGTATTCATAGGTGGAAGCAGTGGCCATCTGAGGGAGATTCTTAAGATCATAGAATCTAAGAACCCGAAGGCTCGTATTGTGATCAATGCCATCTCGCTGGAAACACTGAGTGAAGTACTGGACTGGATCAAAGACAGAACCGTGGCAGAAGAAGAGATTGTGCAGGTATCTGTAAGTAAATCCAGAAAGATAGGAAACTATCATATGATGACAGGACAGAATCCGATCTTTATCATCAGCTTCTGTCTGGAGGGAAAAGAGGAAGAGATATGAAACTGCCGAGAATGCTTATCACTGCGCCGGGAAGCGGGACCGGAAAGACGATGATTACCTGCGGGATTCTTCAGGCGTTAAAAAACAGGGGACTTCGTGTGTCTTCGTTCAAATGTGGACCGGATTATATTGATCCCATGTTTCACAGGGAGGCGATCGGTGTAAGCAGTTATAATCTGGATTCCTTTCTGTGTGGGAAAAGTGGTGTAAAAGAGCTGCTTGTAAAATATGGAAAAGATACAGAACTGGCAGTGATAGAAGGTGTCATGGGATATTATGACGGACTGGCAGGAATCTCTGTACAGGGGAGTGCTTATGATATTGCAGATATTACGGATACCCCTGCAGTTCTGGTGATGGACTGTAAAGGTATGAGTGTCTCTGTGGTGCCGTATATTCAGGGCTTTCTTGGTTATCGCGATAACAGTCATATTAAAGGTGTGATATTGAATCGACTGTCTCCCGGTATGTATGACAGGATGAAACAGATGATAGAGTCGCAGACCGGGATCCGGGTATACGGATACGTTCCGGTTATAAAGGAAGGTGCACTGGACAGTCGTTATCTGGGGCTTATGCTTCCGCATGAAGTGAAAGATCTTAAGAATCGTCTGGAGCAGCTGTCTGAAACACTGGAAGAAACACTGGATCTGGATGCGCTCCTTATGCTTGCACGCGGGGCTTCTGAATTGGAGGCGGGTTCTGAGAAAAAGGACGAGATGGACAGACTCGCTTCCCGTTACCGGGATCTTCGAATCGGAATCGCTATGGATGAAGCATTTTGTTTCTTCTATCAGGATAATCTGGAACTGATAAAGGAAAGTGGAGCGAATCTGGTTCCGTTTTCGCCGATCCGGGATAGAGCACTCCCGGAGGATCTGGACGGTCTTCTGTTATATGGAGGGTATCCGGAATTATACGCAGAGGAATTGAACAGGAACGAAACCATGCGTGCTGCAGTCAGAGATGCAGTGAAAGAAGGAATGCCATGCATTGCAGAGTGTGGTGGGTATATGTATCTGCAGGAAGCAATCCAGAATGCCGGGGGAGAGTATTTTCCTATGGTGGGTGTGCTTCCGGGGAAAAGCTACCATACCGATTCACTGAAACGGTTTGGATACATCACTTTAAAAGGTGGAACGGTTTTTGGAAAGGAGATCGGTGCGATTCCTGCGCATGAGTTTCATTACTATGATTCTGAAGTGTGCGGAGAAGCATTTCAGGCAGATAAGCCGTTGTCTAAGCGGTCCTGGAGGTGTATGATCAGTACAGATACTCTGCTTGCAGGATATCCGCATATTCATTATTATGGAAATCAACGGGTTCTTCAGGCATATCTGGATGCGTGTGAAAAATGGAAGAATGACAGAGGAAAGAAAAGATGAAAATAAGTACAGAAGAAAAGAACTTGAATCAAATCATCAAAGCAATACAGCCTGTTGATGAAACATCCATACAGACTGCACAGAAAAAATGGAATTCCATCGCAAAGCCACTGCACAGTCTGGGAAAGCTGGAAGAACATATTATCCGGATTGCGGGTATGACAAAAAATCCGGAAGTCAGCCTGGAGAAAAAAGCACTGATCGTGATGTGTGCAGACAATGGGGTGGTAGAAGAAGGTGTGACGCAGACCGGACAGGAAGTAACGGCAATTGTTGCGGAAAATTTTCTGACCTGCCAGACCAGTGCAGCATTGATGTGTCGAAAAGCAGGTGTTGATCTTTTCCCGGTTGATATTGGGATGGTTACGGATACAAAAGTTTTGAATCAGAAGATTGCTTACGGAACAAAAAATATGACAAAAGAGCCTGCCATGACCAGGGAAGAAGCAGTTCGTGCCATCCTTGTCGGAATCGGGGAAGTTCGAAAAAGGAAAGAAGAAGGTTATCAGATTCTGGCAACCGGAGAGATGGGAATCGGCAATACAACGACCAGCAGTGCGGTGACTTCGGTGCTTCTGGGTCATCCGGTCGAAGTGATGACCGGCCGGGGAGCGGGACTTACCGGCGAGGGGTTGAGACGAAAGATCGATGCAATTCAAAGAGCAATCAGGATCAATCAGCCGGATGCGTCGGATGCGATCGATGTTCTTGCGAAGGTCGGAGGATTTGATCTGGCCGGGCTTGCTGGTGTATTCCTCGGAGGTGCTTATTATCGGCTTCCGGTTGTGATTGACGGCTTTATCTCTGCGGCAGCGGCGCTTCTTGCAAAGCAGATCTGTCCGATATCCAGAGAATATATGATTGCATCGCATGTATCAAAGGAACCTGGCATGCATATGATCCTCGAAGCACTGAATATGGAAGCAGCACTCACCTGTGACATGTGCCTGGGCGAGGGAACGGGAGCTGTCGCTTATCTGCCGGTTCTGGATATGGCTGTTGAAGTATATCAGAAGATGAGTACATTTTCAGAGATCCATGTGGAAGATTATGAGGAGCTGGGAGACAGATAATGATACATCTGATTACAGGCGGAAGTGGAAGCGGAAAATCATCCTATGCAGAAGACTGGCTGATACATAAGCGCAAGAGACCGCAGAGTGTTCCCTGTGTCTATATTGCAACGATGATGCCGTTTGGCGAGGACGCCGCAAAAAAGATAGAAAGGCACCATAAGTTAAGAGCCGGAAAGGGATTTCAGACGATTGAGCGTTATACAGATCTGACCGGACTTTTCGTACCGGATAATCAGGGAATATTACTGGAATGTATGTCCAATCTTGCAGCAAATGAACTGTATCATGCAGATGGCTCTATGGATGACGTGGAGGAGGTCTGTGACAGAATCCTTCAGGGAATCCGTTGTCTGCAAAGACAGACCCCTTATCTGGCGATTGTAACCAATGAAGTCAATTCGGACATCAACGCATACAGTCGGGAAACGGAGCAGTACCGAGAATTGATCGGCAGGATCAATCAACGGCTTGGAAAGCTTGCAGATCGGGTGACAGAGATCGTATATGGAATTCCGGTGGTGATAAAGGAATGAGAAAAAGATTGTGGAACAGCTTTAAAATTGCATTTTCAATGTACAGTAGAATTCCGATGCCAAAGAGTGAATGGACAGAAGAAAATATGTCGTATGCTATGTGTTTTTTTCCCTGTATAGGAGCTGCGATAGGTGTGGCAAGCTATGGGGCCTTCCGAGTTGCTGTCTGGACACAGGCGGGGAAAATTCCGGTCAATGATCTGTTCTGGACGGTTCTTCTGGTACTGATTCCGATATTGATTACCGGTGGAATCCATATGGATGGATTCCTGGATACGCAGGATGCGCTGAGTTCTTATCAGTCCAGAGAACGAAGACTGGAAATATTAAAGGATTCCCATGCCGGCGCGTTTGCCATTATATCCTGTGCTGTATATCTTCTGCTTTATACGGGTGTATATTCTTCACTTTCTGAGGAAAGCATGCAGGTGATCGCACTCGGGTTCATGCTGTCGCGAATACTCAGTGGTCTGTCGGTTGTGACATTTCCACAGGCGAGAAAGCAGGGAATGGCAGCTACATTTTCCAAGAATGCCGCAAAAAAGACGACAAGGATCGTGCTTTGTATCTGGCTTGTGATGCTGGGAATTGTAATGATGATTGTTGGAAAAATACCGGGAATCCTGTGTCTTCTGTCAGCAGGCCTTATGTTTTTATATTATTATCGGATGGCGATGGAAAAGTTTGGAGGAATTACGGGAGATCTGGCAGGATATTTTCTTCAGATGTGTGAACTTGTGATGGCGATAGCAGCAGTTGGAGGAGATATTCTGCTGAAAAGTCTTGCCGGCTAGAATGGAAGATGCGTAAAGGAATACGGTGTACGTGGAGCAGGGAGGAAAAAAGATATGATTATGATCATCGGCGGAGCATATCAGGGAAAGCTTGCATATGCAAAGGAATTGTATCCGGAGATCTCATGGACGGATGGTCGGGAATGTACAGATGAACAGGCGGTACAATGTGAAGGAATCCATCATTTTCATAAATGGATCGAACGGAAGATGCGTAGAGGAGAAGATGTCAGTCATCTGGCAGAGATGTTGATGACACAGAATCCGGATGTGGTCATTGTAACGGATGAGATCGGATATGGAATTGTTCCGGCGGATCCGTTTGAAAGAGAGTATCGTGAGATGACGGGAAGAATATGTACAGAGCTTGCAGCATATGCAAAACGTGTGGATCGTGTGATCTGCGGTATCGGAAAGGAAATAAAGGGAGTATGAGGATCTGCCTGATCCGCCATTCGATGACGGAGGGAAACAAAAAGAAACGCTATATCGGCCGGACGGATGAAGCACTGTGTCCGGAAGGGGTGGAGCTGCTTTGGAAGAATATGCGAAGAAGGTCAGGACTGAAAGATACCTTATGTGGATATCCTGATGTTCAGGCAGTGTTTGTAAGTCCGATGAAGCGATGTGTCCAGACTGCGGAAATCCTTTATCCGGGAATGAAGTACACGGTAGTAGAGAAGCTTAGAGAGTGTGATTTCGGAATTTTTGAGAATCGAAATTATCAGGAACTGTCCGACTGTCCGGCATATCAGGAATGGATTGACAGTGGCGGGACGTTACCATTTCCGGAGGGAGAGAGCAGGGAAGAGTATGTGCGTCGGACGCTGGAAGGCTTTCGGCAGGTGCTTAAGCTGTGCCGGGAAAGAGACATTCTGCATGCGGCACTGGTGGTGCATGGCGGCACGATCATGAGTATCATGGAGCGGTATGCACGCCTGGAGGATGGGTGTCCTGCGGGCAGTTATTATGATTATCAGGTGGGAAACGGAGAAGGATATGAGCTTGGGATTACAGAGAGTGATATGGATGACAATTGCAGTGGCAGCAGGATTTGTTCTGGATCTGATTCTGGGGGATCCCAGATGGCTGTATCATCCAGTGAGGATGATCGGACATCTGATTACCGGTACGGAAAAAATTATCAGAAGCTGTTTCCCGAAGAATAAGACCGGAGAACGGATTGCAGGAGGAGTTCTGGCTCTGCTCGTTCTTTCTGTCAGTACGGCGGTGCCGGCGCTGATCCTCTGCATTGCATATGCATATGCCTGGCAGCTGGGGCTTATGATAGAGAGTTTTATGTGTTATCAGATTCTTGCAACAAGATCTCTGAGAGATGAGAGTGATAAAGTCTATCTGGCACTGAAAGAAAAGGGAATCGATGAAGCGAGAAAAGCAGTGTCTATGATCGTTGGAAGAGATACCCGGAATCTGACAGAAGAAGGAGTAACAAAGGCTGCTGTAGAAACGGTAGCAGAGAACACCTCTGACGGAGTGATCGCGCCACTGTTCTATCTTGCAATCGGAGGAGCGGTACTGGGATTGGCCTATAAGGCGGTAAATACCATGGATTCCATGATCGGATATAAGAATGACAGATATCGTTACTTTGGAACAGCAGCGGCCAGACTGGACGATATTGTGAATTATATCCCTGCCAGGGTGTCAGCGATGCTGATGATCCTGGCGGCAGCATGTGTGCATATGGACTGGAAAAATGCAATCCGTATCTGGCGCAGGGACCGTCATAATCATAAAAGCCCGAACGCTGCCCAGACGGAAGCAGTGATGGCGGGTGCACTGGATGTGGAGCTTGCGGGAAATGCATGGTATTTTGGAGAACTGTATGAGAAACCGACGATCGGAGATCCGATCCGCAGAATTGAGATCCGGGATATCAGGAAGTCGCATGTGCTTCTTTTTGGAACAGCGGTTCTGGCATTGGTTTTATTTGTGGGAATCAAGAGTGTCTGCCTGCTGGCAGTATATTGACTATTATCTGAAATATAAGTAAGATAGATGAATAGATGAGAAAACATTCAGATATACCTGATAAGGAGAGTTGGACAGGTGGAAAAAAAGAACAGACAGGTGCATGGCGGTGATATCTACCGGAATCCGCATGTGACAGACTTTTCGGTGAACAGTAATCCGCTCGGGGTACCGGAAAGCGCACTTCGGGCTGTGCAGAACAATGCAGAAAATATCGTCCATTACCCGGATATGTGGTGCAGTAAACTTCGAGAAGCCATTGGCGGTTTTGAGCATACAGATATGGATCGTATACTTTGCGGCAATGGGGCTGCAGAGCTTTTTTTTGCAGCGGTACTGGCGATCAGACCAAAACGGGCGCTGGTGACGGCACCGGCATTTTCTGAATATGAACGGGCACTTCGGGTGGTGAACGCGGAAGTCGATTACTGCATACTGAAAAAGGAAGATGCATTTCAGGTGAAAGATGAGATTCTTAAGATGATCACTCCACAGACGGACATGGTGTTTTTGTGCAATCCAAATAATCCGACCGGACAGGTGACAGAAAAAAATCTGATTCTGAAAGTTTTAAAAAAGTGCAGAGAATGCGGTGCCATACTTTTACTGGACGAGTGTTTTCTGGATTTTCTGGAGACTCCGGAAGTGTATGAAAGTAAAGAATATCTGGAACAGTATCCGGAGTTATTGATCGTCAAAGCGTTTACTAAGATATTCTGTATGCCGGGGATCCGTCTGGGATATGCGATCAGTGCGAACCATCAGCTGCTGCATTCGATGGCAGAGATGCTCCAACCCTGGAATGTCTCTGTTCTGGCACAGGTGGCAGGAACGGCAGTGCTTCAGGATTGTGAACAGTACATAGAACAGACAAGAAAATATGTAGGGGATCAGAAGACATGGATGATACGGGAA
>JAEDLC010000095.1 GCA_016295505.1 Dorea sp. | reverse complement strand
GGAGATTTCCATGGATTATAAAATAAGAGAATTAAAACAGAATGAAATAAGTATATTAAATATATTTTTGTATGAAGCAATATTTATTCCTGATGGAGCTGATGCTCCGCCGTATGAGATAATAAAACAACCGGAATTACAAGTATATGTAACAGATTTTGGCAGGAAAAAAGGCGATATCTGTTATGTGGCTGAATATAAGGAGAAGATCGTGGGAGCAGTGTGGGTTCGCATTATGGACGATTATGGACATGTTGATGACGAAACTCCGTCATTTGCTATTTCTCTTCTTAAAGAGTATAGGAATTATGGCATTGGAACAGAATTGATGAAAAGAATGCTTTTAGAACTTAAGAAACAAGGATATAAGAAAGCATCATTGTCTGTTCAAAAGAGAAATTATGCCGTTCGTATGTATAAGAAATTGGGTTTTGAAATCATTGATGAAAATGATGAAGAGTACATTATGATCTGTAGATTATAATCAGCAATATTCAAGAGCGTGGGGTCCATTATACCGAGAGCAATTGCGCTTTGCACAGCCGGATTGAGTCATTTTACGATGGCACTTGGCATTGGGAAAATGATTACATCTGTCACAATGACGCTGTTCTATGTATTACTCTATTATGTATGGCATATCCGTTATCAGGCAGAGAATAAAAAAGGACTTACAATCGCGGTATGGGGATTGGCGATTTTACGTATCGTTCTGTGTCTGATGCCACAAAATGCATGGACCAGCGCAGAGGCACCGTTATCATGGGGCATTTTCCGCAATATCCCGTTTACAATTCTCGGTGTAATAATCGTGATTCTGTTCTATCGAAGCGCGAAGGCAGAGCAGGATGAAGCATTCCGTTTTCTGTGGCTTGCAGTAGTCATAAGCTTCGCCTGCTATATCCCGGTCGTCCTGTTTGCAGATCCGGTGCCGCCGGTCGGTATGCTGATGATCCCAAAAACCTGTGCCTATGTATGGGTTGTCTTAATTGGATATCGGGCAATGAAAGGAAGTAATCGGTCCTTGATTTTGTTGCTTTTGGATGGATGTTTTATAAAATGAGCATAAAGCATACAAAACGAATCAAGGGATACAAGGAAGAATTTCGCCCGGTATGGCATTTCTTTGATATCAAGGCATACTGCATTATGGCGGTTATGATGGGCGGAGGAATCTGGCTTCGCAGTTCCGGATTGGTACCGGATGTATTTATTGCAGTGTTTTATACCGGGCTTGGATGTGCGTTAACATTGGCGGGAATCTTGTTCTGGGTAATGTATTTTCGCTTTTGTGATGAAAGGGAATAAATAAATCAATGATAGAGGAAATATTATGATGTCTTCCTGCATACGATCATCTGCAGGAAGAATTATGGCATTATTCAGCAAATGTAGTGGGAACTGGGTAATACTATAAATACAACAGTTTTTAATGTGTACAACACATATGCGCGTTAAAAATATTGATTCCAACACTTTTAAGTGTTAAAATGGCGTTGGAGGTGTTAGAATGTTACCTAAAAAAGAGACATTAACTATCGAATTTAAAAGTGATATAAAGAAATACCCTGATTCAGATATCTTTGATGCTGTTGTCGCATTTGCGAATACAGAAGGTGGCGATTTGTATCTGGGGATTGAAGATTCCGGTGAAGTCACTGGGGTGCATGAGGCACACAAAAATCCTACTACATTAAGTGCATATATTGCTAATAATACCATTCCGCCTGTTTCAATTCGGGCAGAAATAATAGATGATATATATCCGGTATTAAAGATTACGGTTCCAAAATCGTATAGTGGAATTGTTGCAACTATATCGGGAAAGGTTTCTCGTCGAAGAATAAAAGCGGATGGAACACCTGAAAATGTACCAATGTATCCGTCTGAATTTGCGACACGCTTGTCTGATTTACGTATGTTGGATTATTCTGCAATGCCAGTGACAGAGGCTACATTATCAGACTTTGATCCGGTGGAGATAGAGCATTTGCGTAGTTTGATTATGGCTTATAATGGTGATAAATCATTGGTGGATTTATCAGATGAAGAATTATTTAAAGCGTTGGGATTTGTTAGAGAATTGAATGATATGTTAATTCCAACAATTACGGGATTATTGTTTATTGGAAAACGTGTAGCAATAAAAAAGCATATTCCAACACATGCAGCATCATTTCAGGTATTGGTCGGCACAGAAGTCAGAGTCAATGACGATATGTCATTGCCATTATTATCTACAATAGATAAGATAAACACATATATGGAGGCATGGAATCCTGAACAAGAGATTGAAATGGGGCTTTTTCGTGTCCCCGTTCCGGATTTTAACAAAAGAGCATTTCGCGAGGCGATTGTAAATGCATTTAGCCATCGTGACTATACAAAAATGGGACGAGTACGTGTTGCTATCAACGATGAAGGGTTAACGATTGCCAATCCTGGTGGTTTTATCGAAGGTGTTTCTATTCATAATTTGCTTACTGCAGAACCGCATGGACGTAACCCTCAAATCGCTGATGCGCTGAAACGAATTGGCTTAGCTGAAAAGACAGGACGAGGTATTGATAGAATATACGAAGGCTCTTTAATTTATGGAAATCCGCTTCCAGATTATAGCGCATCTACTTCCGTTACAGTTTCTTTGTTTATTCCGAGAAGTAAGCCAGATCCTCAAATTGCAAAGCTTGTGTCAAATGAACAAAATAAACTTGGTCGTCCACTTTCGTTAAACAC
Source organism: Dorea sp. (assembly GCA_016295505.1). GTDB lineage: Bacteria > Bacillota > Clostridia > Lachnospirales > Lachnospiraceae > Dorea_A. The sequence continues at coordinate 4,341 of JAEDLC010000095.1, read as the reverse complement.
ATTGATGGTTTTAAATGCACTAAAAGACTTGCCGAAATCTACAATCGATCAAATTGCGGCATCGGTAAATTTATCAGAAATTGCAACAAAAAATATTCTTGATTCAGCTATTGAGAGTGGAATTGTAGATATCTATGGAAGTGGTCGCAATAGGACCTATATCTTATCTCCAAAAGTTTATAGTACGAAATCTCAAAAAATAGGCTATGTTCGTCAAGTGGATATAGATGAGACTAGATATCCTGAGCTTATTGTTAATATGGCGAAATCAAATGAGTATATTGCGAGAGCAGATGTTGTACAATTGTTGCATGTAGATGAAAATAAGGCATATCGATTGCTGAAGAGTCTGGTTGATAACGATATTCTGGAACCTATTAATAAAGGTCGATATGCAAAATATCGTTATTGTGGCAATTGAAAGCATTAAAATATGCTTTTAACACTCGTCTAACACTCGCTAACGCATCTCTTTGAGCGTTAGATATATTGGATGCAAACGGAATTGCTATATAGTTAAAATGATATAATAATTATATAATTATAGATATTTGATTATATTACCCGCCGGTCGTATGATAAGGACAGATAAAGAAATTATTTTCTGACAAGGTGGGGAAAAGATATGAAGGAGATTTTAAGAGCAAAAAGAATGGAAATGGTTCACTCTGATATCAGAGGACCGTTATTTGTAGAAGCGATGGACATGCAGGCAAGGGGAATTGATGTCCTGAAGCTGAATACGGGTAATCCGGCAACTTTTGGATTTAAACAGCCGGAAAGTATTGAGCGTGCGTTGGAAACTCATACGGCTGATGGAGTCGGATACTGTGATTTTAAAGGCATGCCAAAAGCGAGAGAAGCGATCTGCGAATATGAGAAGTCGAAAGGAATCAAAGGCATTACACCGGATGATGTATTTATCGGAAATGGTGTCAGTGAAGTCGTGTCTTTTGCTCTTATGCCTCTGTTAAATGATGGAGATGAGGTTCTTGTGCCGACACCAAGTTATTCCATCTGGGGGAATTCCGTATATCTTGCAGGCGGAAAGCCGGTATTCTATGTCTGTGATGAAAAATCAGGCTGGTATCCGGATATTCAGGATATCCGCTCTAAGATCACACCAAAGACGAAGGCGATGGTAATCATCAATCCGAATAATCCTACAGGAGTTCTGTATCCGAAGGAAGTACTGGAAGAGATCGTACAGGTGGCAAGAGAAGCTGGTATTCTTCTGTTTGCAGATGAGATCTACGACAGACTGGTGATGGACGGACTGGAGCATGTATCGCTGGCATCCCTTGCGGAAGACCTTCCGGTGGTAACGATGAACGGTCTTTCCAAGTCACATTGCTTATGTGGTTATCGCTGCGGATGGATGGTCATCAGCGGACCAAGACATCTGACAGAAGACTACAGACAGGGAATCATTCAGCTTACCTCGTTGAGGCTGTGTGCGAATACGCTTGCACAGATCGTTATTCCGGCGGCTCTGGACGATATGGAAACACCGGCATCCATGGTTCGGCCGGGAGGAAGAATCTATGAACAGAGAGAGGCAACGGTAAGAGAGCTGGAAAAGATTAATGGAATTTCATTTGTAAAAAATAACAGCGCCTTTTATATATTCCCGAAACTGGATGTGAAGAAATTCCACATCACAGATGACAGAGTATTTGCCAGAGATCTCCTTCACGCAACCAATATACTTCTGGTTCCGGGAAGCGGATTTGACTGGCAGGATCCGGATCATTTCCGAATCGTAATGCTGCCGGAGGCAGAAGTGCTTGCGGACGCCGTAAAACGTATGGGTGAATTCCTGGACGGATATAAACAGGGAGATGTAAAGGGAATCGGAAGAAAAACTGCATAGTATGGCGCGTGGAATATATGGCCTCCTGCATCTTTGGGATGCAGGAGGTGTTTTTTATGGCAGAAGAAAAAAGTAATTTTTTTGCAGTGGGGATTTCCAGGGCCGTTTTTTTCCATGCCAGCCCTTTTTGTCCCAGTATCCGTAATCCGGCTCCGCCGGCGGAAAATGCATGTGTGCAAAACGCATCAGGGTAAACCATTTTTTTGCCCTTCTGTTATATCCGCGTTCTCCTGCGTGGATCTGAACCTGGTGTGCGATCCGGTCTGTCTTTTTATGAATTTTCTGAAGGATCTTTTCCGGGATTTCTTCCGGTTTGGTTGCCTGTACTCCGATTCCGAGTTTGTAGATCTTATTGATTCCCCACATCTCAAGGCTGTCAGCCATGTCCTTAACGGTACTTTTCATGCCGCCTCCGGCAGCAGTACTGATGACAACGGCCTGTTTTTTGCTCATTTCCGGAAGGGGTCTGTGAACAACCCACCAGGTTCCGAAGTGGTCCAGGAAATTCATCATGGAACCGGTGGCATGATAGACATAGACCGGGCTTTCCAGTATCAGCAGATCTGCTTCAAGAAGTGCGTCGATCAAAGGCTTAAGTGCCTGATAATGCGGGCATCTGGATAAATCCGTCTGAAAGCAGGTAAAGCAGCCGAGACATGGCTGGTTAAAATCCCGCGGCAGAAAAAATTCCCGAATGTCTCCGCCTGCTTTTTCTGCAACCTCTCTTGCCACCATGCAGGTGCTGCCTTCATGACTTTGTCCGTGGATGATTACTGTTTTCATAGTATAAATTCCTCTTTTCTAATATTTCTTTACAACGTATATTACACAGGAAAACCGGCCGGAATGCCGGATCGGGTCGTATGTATCTGATGTACCTTTATTATAGACCGAATAATTAGATTCAGATAGGCAGGTATTATAGTGGATTGTGTCTGTTTTATAGGAAAGAACGGAGAGGATCATACATATTTTTTCATGTATGCATTGAAGGGCGGTGCAAATCAGTATAAAATTGTGGAAAGAGAAGCTGTCGGAACGGAGGAATATCACATGGAGCGTCTGCGCTGTGTTGTAGAGAGGATTACTTATCAGAATACAGAAAATGGTTACACGGTACTGAAGTGTGCGGTGAAAAATTATAATGATCTTGTGACGGTTGTCGGGATTATGCCGGATACCCATGTGGGTTCTGTTCTTTTGCTGGAAGGCATGTGGAAAATGGATGCCAGATACGGGAGGCAGTTTGCCGTGGAGAAGTTTGAGGAGACGTTACCTGCTACTGTATATGGTATTGAAAAATATCTTGGTTCCGGACTGATCAAGGGTGTGGGGCCAAAGTTTGCAAAGCGGATCGTGGAGAAATTCGGGAAGGATACACTGGATGTGATTGAAGAGAATCCGGACGAACTGATCAAGGTGGAAGGGATCGGGAAGGTCCGCGTGGAGCGGATCAAGAACAGCTGGCAGGAACAGAAAGAGATCAAGAATATCATGCTGTTTCTTCAGAGCCATGAAGTCAGTACGACTCATGCAACCAGAATCTTTAAGACCTATGGAAGTGAAAGTATCCAGATTGTCAAGGAGAATCCATACCGGCTGGCAGATGATATCTGGGGGATCGGATTTAAAACTGCAGATGCGATTGCTGCTAAGATGGGACTGGAGAAAGGAAAGTTCATACGTCTGAGAAGCGGAATTCTGTATACATTGAACAAACTGTCTGAAAGTGGGCATTGCTATGCGGTCCGTGAACAGTTGATCAATACAGCGGCGGAGCTGTTAGAAGTAGAGACACCGGAACTGGAGATCACGCTGGATGAGATGCTCCGGTCGGAAGACGTGATAAAAGACGAAGAAGCGATCTATCTGCCGCCATTTTATTTCTCGGAGAGCGGGTGTGCGAAGCGGCTGATAGGGCTTATGTCGGCTGCGAGACAGATCAACATGGATCCGGAGATCATTATACAGAAGGTGATGCAAAGTTCTGACATTGTCTATGATGAGATACAGCTGGAAGCAGTACGGACGGCCATTTCTTCCAAAGTCATGATCCTGACCGGCGGACCCGGAACCGGAAAAACGACAACTACGTTGGGGATCATATCGGCTTATCAGCTTGCGGGCTGCAAGATCCTGCTGGCGGCGCCGACCGGCAGAGCAGCGAAACGCATGTCGGAAGCCACGGGAATGGAGGCGAAGACCATTCACCGTCTGCTGGAATATAAGCCGCCGGAAGGCTATCAGAAGAACGAAGAGCATCCATTGGAAGGGGATGTTCTGATTCTGGATGAATGTTCCATGGTGGACATCATGCTGATGTACAATCTGTTGAAAGCGCTTCCGGAACATATGACTCTGATCCTGGTGGGAGATACGGATCAGCTTCCGAGTGTTGGAGCAGGAAATGTATTGAAGGATATGATAGATTCCGGGCGGATTCCGGTGGTGCGCCTGACAAGGATCTT
>JAEDLC010000094.1 GCA_016295505.1 Dorea sp. | reverse complement strand
AAGAAAGCCGGAATTGAAGATAATCCTAAGGATCGTTGTTACCGCTGTAAAAAATATATGTTTACCAGAGTCCTGGAAGAAGCTGAAAAACTGGGAATTCGCACTATCATTGAAGGAACAAATCTGGATGATACACAGGAATACCGCCCGGGAATTCAGGCATTAAAAGAGCTTGGAATAAAAAGTCCTCTTGTTGAGGCGGGATTTACCAAAGCGGATGTCAGAAGGCTGGCAAAAGAACTTGGCATATCAACTGCGGAAAAACCTTCAACACCATGTCTTGCAACACGTTTTCCATACGATACGCATCTGACATATGAAGAAATGCAGAAAGTGGATGCTATGGAACAGAGCATCCGTGCGATGGGCTTTTATAATGTCAGAACGAGAGTTCACGGCAATCTGGTAAGAATAGAAGTTGATAAGAAAGATATTCCAATGCTTCTGGAGCGAAGTGAAGAAGTAGTGAAGCAGGTAAAAGAAGAGGGGTATGTATATGTGACGATTGACATGGAAGGATTCCGATCCGGAAGTCAGGATGTATTGCTCCATGACCTGCAGCAGAAAGGGTAGAAGATGTATACGATAGGAACTCACATGTCAATTGCAAAGGGACTGGCAAAAACGGCTGAGAATGTGGTGGCGATGGAAGCAAATACCATGCAGATCTTCAGCAGGAATCCCAGAGGATCTACGTATAAAGAGTATACGGATCAGGAGATCGATAAGTTTCAGAAGATACGAAGAGAGCATGGATTCGGTCCCCTGCTTGCACATGCGCCTTATACGATGAATCTTGCAAGTGAAAAAGAGAAGGTCTATGAGTTCGCGTGCATGGTGATCCGGGAGGATGTTGCAAGAATGGACGCACTTGAGATAGAAAATATGGTCTTTCATCCGGGCAGCCATACCGGCATTGGAACAGAAGCAGGTATCCGTAATATTATTGCAGGCCTGGATCAGGCAATTACCGGTAATGAATCGATCACCGTACTTCTGGAGACTATGAGTGGGAAAGGAACTGAAATCGGAACAAGATTTGAAGAGTTAAGGGCAATCCGGGACGGAGTCAGACATCCGGAGAGAATCGGCATCTGTCTGGATACCTGTCATGTTTTTGCAGCAGGTTATGATATTGTACATGATCTGGACGGGGTGATCCGGGAGTTTGATCGCGTTCTGGGATTAAAACATCTGCGGGCCGTTCACTTGAATGACAGCCTGGAAGATTTTGGTTCACATAAAGACCGGCATGCAGTAATCGGAGGGGGAAAGATCGGACTGGAGGCTTTGCTCAGGGTGATGAAGCATCCGGCACTTTCAGGACTTCCGTTTTATCTGGAAACGCCTCTGGATGATGCGGGGCACAGACAGGAGATACAGATGCTGAAGCAGCAGCTGAGTATATGAAAGTAATACAGAACAGATATCTGAGTGTACAGGAGGAAACAGTATGAAGATGACCAGTATCAGTGATTGCTATACATTGAACAACGGAGTACAGATACCGTGTGTGGCTTTTGGAACCTATAAAGCTGCGGACGGAAAGAGCGCAGATATTATCCGGATGGCGATAGAAGCCGGTTACCGGTATTTTGATACAGCATCATTTTACGGGACGGAAGAATATCTTGCGCAGGCTATAGAACAAAGCGGGATTCCAAGGAGTGAGTTTTTCCTTGCATCAAAGCTCTGGAAAGAGGAGATGGGGTATGAGGAGACGAAAAAAGCTTTCGAGGGAACACTTGAAAGACTGCAGACAGACTATCTGGATCTCTACCTGATTCACTGGCCGCTGCCTACGCCGGATTATGATGACTGGAAGTCTCTGGATGTGGAGACCTGGAGGGCAATGGAAGAATTATATGAGGAGGGAAGAATCCGCGCAATCGGACTTAGTAATTTCCTTCCCCATCATATAGAAAATATCAGAAACCATTGCAGGATTCAGCCGATGGTGGATCAGCTGGAGTTTCATCCGGGCTATACACAGGAGGCGGCAGTTCGTTATTGCCAGGATCATCAGATTCTGGTACAGGCATGGAGCCCGATCGGACGGAAAAGAGTTCTTAAAGAGCCGTTGATAAAAAATCTGTCTGAAAAATACGGGGTATCCCCGGCGCAGATCTGTCTTCGATATGCTGTACAGAGGAATATTGTTCCTCTGCCAAAATCTTCTGCGATGGAGAGAATGAAGGAAAACCAGAACATTTTCTCGTTTGAAATCTTGCAGGAAGATATGTATCGCCTGGATACGATGCCACAGGCAGGATGGTCAGGAGAACATCCTGACAGAGAAAGAGTCCGTTTCTGATTGGGGAGCAGTGATGGAAAGAAGCAGAATCATAAAACCGATTGCCCGCATTCGTACGGATTTTCCGACTAAGTTTGGAATTCCAAGGCAGAGTGGGCTTGCGGATACGAAAGGAAAGATTGTATTTGAACCGGAATACCGAAATCCGGATGCCTTAAGGGGACTGGAAGGATATTCGCATCTCTGGCTGATCTGGGAATTTTCAGAGGCAGTCAGAGAGGAATGGAGTCCAACGGTCCGTCCGCCAAGACTTGGAGGAAATGAAAGGGTAGGGGTATTTGCTACCCGTTCACCGTTTCGCCCGAACCCACTTGGATTGTCCTGCGTAAGACTTTTGCGTATGGAAAAAGAAGATTCGGAGGGGATGGTGTTGTATGTAGAAGGTGCGGACCTTATGGATGGGACGCCGATCTATGACATCAAACCGTATCTTTCATATGTGGATTGTCATCCGGATGCGTTGGGTGGATTTGCCGAACGTGTACAGGAATATTGTCTGGAAGTGGAGTTCCCCGATCGATGGCTTGCAGTTGTCCCGGAAGAACAGAGAGAGCCGCTGATACAGATCCTTGCACAGGATCCCAGGCCATCTTATCAGAAGGACCCGCAGAGAATCTATGGAATGGCATATGCAGATCTTGAAGTAAGATTTCAGGTGAAGGAAAGAAGACTGATTGTCTGCGAGGTACAGCAGAACGGACAGGACTGATTGTAAAAAGAAAAATATCAGGTATGGATTGAGAGGAAGAGAGATGGAATTTATCATTGCACAAAATGAACACATTGACCGTATGTGTGAGATTACAGAAGACGCGAAAAAGCAGCTTCACGGTCTGGGACTGGACCAGTGGCAAAAAGGATATCCTTCCAGAGAAGTCTGGGAGCAGGATGTGATCAATGCCTGCACCTATCTTGCAATGGAGGATGGTGTGATTCAGGGGATATTTGCTTTCCAGACGACACCGGATCCTTCGTACAAGGAAATTGATGGACAATGGCTGACGGATATCCCATATGCTTCCATGCACCGGGTATGTGTAGCCGATGGATGTAAGGGAAAGGGAGTCGCGGGCCGGATGTTTGCCTATGGATTTGAACTGGCGAGAAAAGCCGGTTTTGAGACGGTACGTATCGATACACATCCGGGAAATCTGCCGATGCAGCATGCTCTGAAAAAAGCAGGCTTTGAACCATGTGGAACGATACGTCTGGTCGGAGGATGTGAAGACGGTGATCTTCGAGTGGCGTTTGAAAGGATTCTGACAGATTAGGAAAGCGTATAATTCATCATTTTTCAACCAATAATGTAGATAAAAATGTCTGAAGGGCGGAAAGATGATGAAAACTTTTGATGAATTATACAGAGATATTCTGAATAGAAAAGTGAAACTGGAAGAACCACTTCCTCCACAGTATGATTCCAGGCATCTGGATTGTCTGCTGCATCCGGAAAAGTATGCACCGGTGATTCCGGTGAGTGATTGTGAGAAATGCGCATATGACAGGGCGTGCCGGCAAAGCTGTATCTTTGATGCCATCATAAGGGATGAAGAGGGGAAACTTTCAATAAGCCCAAAGCTTTGCAGCGGATGTGGCGCCTGTATGGATGCATGCAGTATGGAGAGGCTTACAGCGAGAAAAGATGTGCTGCCTGTGATGAAAGCGGTCAGAGAGGCAAAAGAACCGGTTTATCTTCTTGTGGCTCCGGCAGCCGTGGGGCAGTTTGGGAAAGATGTCACGCTTGGAAAGCTTCGGACTGCGGCAAAGGCACTGGGTTTTACCGGTATGGTGGAAGTAGCACTGTTTGCTGATATTCTGACGCTGAAAGAAGCGCTGGAATACGACCGTCATGTAAAGAAAAAAGGGGATTACCAGTTGACCAGCTGCTGCTGTCCGGTGTGGATTGCCATGATACGTAAGATCTTCCATGAGCTGCTTCCTCATGTTCCGGGAGCTGTCTCTCCAATGATTGCATGCGGGCGTATGATAAAAAGACTTCATCCGGATGCAGTTACGGTATTTTTAGGACCTTGTCTGGCAAAAAAGAAAGAGGCAAAAGAACCGGATATTGCAGATGCGGTGGATTATGTACTGACATTTCAGGAAATGCAGGATATATTGACAGCAGCCGACATCCATCCCGAGAAGCTTGCAGATGTGAAGAAAGAACATGCATCTGAAGCCGGAAGACTCTATGCGCGTACCGGAGGCGTGAGCCGGGCTGTAGAAAAGATGGTTCAACAGCTCAGGTCAGACCGGGATATTGCAGTAAAGGCGGAGCAGGCTGATGGAACAAGAGCCTGCATGGAGATGATCGAACGGATCCGGGCAGGAAAGACGGATGCCAGTTTTTTTGAAGGAATGGGTTGTGCCGGCGGATGTGTCGGAGGACCCAAAGCGCTTCTTTCGCGGGAAGAAGGAAAACAATATGTAGATGATTATGCAGAAGCCGCAGAGTTTCGGACACCGCTTGAGAATCCATATGTATTGAAGATTCTGGAAGAATTGGGATTTCATACGGTGGAGGAACTTCTGGAAGATGAGTCTTTACTCACCCGCAGGCTTTAGGAGGAGTAATATGAAGTATTATCTTGCCCCGCTGGAGGGAATCACAACTTACGTATACAGGCGGGCCTATCACAGCTGTTTCCGTCCGATGGACAAGTATTTCACACCGTTTCTGGTGCCGCATACCAAGAAAGATTTTAATTCCAGGGAGAAAAATGAGATTCTCCCGGAGCATAATGAGGGAATGTATCTGGTACCGCAGATACTTACAAACTGTGCGGAAGATTTCCTGCGTACTGCCGGAAAACTGAAAGATTACGGATACCGGGAAGTGAATCTGAATCTGGGCTGTCCGTCGAAAACAGTGGTCTCAAAGTATCGCGGATCAGGATTTCTGGCGAAGCCGGAGGAACTTGACCGGTTCCTGGATCAGGTGTTTCAAAAGGCAGATGTCAAAGTATCAATTAAAACAAGAATCGGAAAACTTCATGCACAGGAGTTTGAGGAGCTTCTGCGAATCTATAATCAGTATCCGCTGGAAGAACTGATCATTCATCCGAGGGTGCAGCAGGATTTTTATAAAAATACACCAAATCTGGAGATGTATGACTATGCAGTGAAAAACAGTGATCATTCATTGTGTTATAACGGAGATATCTTTACCGTGAAAGATGCTGACCGGATCAGGGAACGATTTCCAAAGACAAATGTTCTGATGCTTGGGAGGGGCGTGATCTATAACCCATGCCTTACGGAGGAACTTGAAGGTACCAGGAAATCCGGGGAAGTGGACAGGAAAAGACTTCGCATATTCCATGACAGGCTTCTGAACGATTACAGAGAAGTGAATTCCGGAGATAAGAATGTTCTTTTTAAGATGAAAGAGATCTGGTGTTATATGGGATACCTGTTTCCAACATCTGAAAAGTCGATGAAAAAAATAAAAAAAGCAGAAAAGCTGGATCGATATATAGAAGCGGTGAATGAAATCCTGTGATTTTTCTTTACTTTCGAATAAATATGCAATATAATAGAAAAAAATTCCATATACAGGAATTTCCGGAGGGGGAATCCGATTGGATCATCTAAATCAATTGATTGCAGAGAATTTAAAGGAGATACGAAAGGGCAAGGGACTGAGTCTGGAGCAGGTGTCATCTCTGACATCGATCAGTAAAAGCATGTTAAGCCAGTTGGAGCGTGGGGAAGTGAATCCTACGATCTCAACGGTGTATAAGCTTTCACTGGGGTTAAAGGTTCCGGTCACGGCATTTACTACAGATAAACCGATGCCTTTTTGCAGAACCGGAAAAAGAGAAGTTGCACCGCTTACAGGTGATGACGGAAGATATCGCCTCTATCCGATCTTTAATTTTCGGAACGGACAGGATTTTGAGATCTTCGATCTGGAATTTGATGAAGGCGGGATGATGCAGGCGAATCGTCAGATGAACGGCACACGGGAATTCATAACTGTGTATTCCGGTGAGCTTACACTGATATTCAAGGATAAGGAGTATGCATTAAAAGCAGGAGATTCTGCCTCTTATAATGCTTTTGATGAATACATATATAAGAACACAGGAAAAGAAATGGTAACTGCGAATATTGTAGTTCACTACCCAAACTAGAAAGGAGTTTTGCAGCATGGAAGATCAGAAACAGCGGGTATATGACGCATTGAAGAAGATGAATATCAAGTATGAGGTCGTTGAGCACGAACCGGTTCATACGATGGAAGATATGGACAGACTGGGACTCCCGGAAAAAGGGACTCTCTGTAAGAATCTGTTCTTAAGAGATTCCAAAGGGAAGAGACATTTTCTTGTAACAGCTGACGAAAAGACCAAGGTGGATCTTAAGACGCTTGGAAGGCAGCTTGGAGCAGGAAACTTAAGCTTCGCTTCTGAAGAACGTCTGGAAAAGTATCTGGGAGTAAAGCAGGGAAGTGTGACTCCATTTGCTCTTATGAATGATACAGAGCATAACGTAGAGTTTTTTATCGATAAGAATCTGAGCAGATGTAAGAGCATGGGAATTCATCCGCTGGAAAATACAGCGACAGTGTTTCTGTCTTTTAAAGATCTGGATAAGTTTCTCTGGAATCTGGATGTGGATGTAGTGAAGATTAAATTATAACAGATATATTTTATGGTGATTTTATAGTTTTTTTATTGCATGTTGAGAGTTGGAGAAGTAGAATAGATAAAGTATTCAGTATAGACGGAATGTCTGCGTCCGGCAGAATTCCTGTAAGAAAGGAAAGCGAGGAAGTATATG
>JAEDLC010000093.1 GCA_016295505.1 Dorea sp. | reverse complement strand
CCACGTATCCAGCTTGGAAGGCTGGTGTTCTACCATTGAACTACACCCGCATAAATCATATCGGGGTGACAGGATTCGAACCTGCGGCCTCCTGGTCCCAAACCAGGCGCTCTAGCCAAACTGAGCCACACCCCGTTATTTTTTTGTTTTTATCTGTCCTGCGAACGAATTAAATAATAACATCTTTCAGGGAAAAATGCAACCCCTAATTTAAAAAAATTGTAAAAATTGTTAAAAAATTAGCACTAAGACAATCTTTAGGAAACCTTAAGTTGTAACAGGAACGGACGTGTTGTATAATAAACAGCGTAAATTTTACGAAATAAGTCGATTTTTCAGGGGATGAATATAAATGGAGCCAAAGAAGAAAGAAACATTTTCAAAGAGAAGAAGAAAGCAACAGCTGTATCAGAGACTTGTAATCTGTGGAGTGGTGGTATTGCTTTTGGGAATTGTGGGGGTAGGAAGCAGTCTGCCGCAGATAGGAAAAGGAACAGAGAATGCAGTCCGGACATCGAAGGATGCAGACAGCCGGAAAAGTGAAACAGTAAAATATGAAGGGGAGAGTATAGAAGAGAAGCAGAAAGAATCGCAGAATAAAGAAGAAACTCAGGAAGAGAAAGTGGAGCGTGTCCGGGAGCAGGCAGAACAGGCACAATATCCGGCAGGAGTGATTGAACTGTTGGATAAGAACCCGGAGACAGTAAGCTTTGTAGAAGACTATGAAGAAAAAAAAGATACGCCATGTGCGGAATCAATCGGTGAACTGCCGCAGGATGGTTCGATTCCGTTACTGCTCCAGTGGGATGAAAGATGGGGCTATGCTCCATATGGAACGAGTATTGTGGCAGTCAGCGGATGCGGCCCTACCTGCATGGCAATGGTGGCATCCGGTCTGAATCAGGATCCTTCCATCACTCCGGATAAGGTGGCGGCTTACGGAACACAGAATGGATATGTGGATGAAGAGAACAATACATACTGGGCATTTATGAAAGAGGCCGGTGCAACCTGGAATCTTAACTGTTATGAGGGGAATCTGAATGAGGAGCAGGTGAGTGCGGAACTGACAGCAGGACATCCGATCATCTGCAGTGTAGCTCCCGGAGATTTTACAAAGATCGGACACTTTATTGTCCTGACCGGATATGAAAATGGGAGTGTAGCAGTAAATGATCCGTTTAGCCAGACCAACAGTGATAAAACGTGGGTATTTGCAGATATTAAGGATCAGATCAAGGCAATGTGGATATATTCAAAACCATAGGATACAGGAGGATACATGATGATAAAATATGATTTTACGACGATTCTGGATCGTCATGGAAAAGATGCGCTTGCGGTAGATGGAATCGGGAAGAAAGAAGGATTTGCGCCAGACCCGCCGAAAGAAGGATTTGATGTCATACCGATGTGGGTTGCAGATATGAATTTTCCGACGGTTCCGACCGTACAGAAGGCGATCAGGGATAGAGTGGAACATCCGGCTTTCGGATATTTTGATGCGCCAGAGGAATATTATGATTCTATTATCCGGTGGCATAAGATCCGCAACAATGTGGTAGGGCTTCTGCCGGAATATATCGGATACGAGAATGGTGTTCTCGGATGTGTGATATCGACGCTGACTGCCTATGCCGCACCGGGAGATGCAGTGCTTCTTCACAGTCCGACGTATGTTGGATTTACCAAGAGTATCACCAACAACGGATACCGAATCGTACACAGTCCGCTGAAAAAAGATGAAAAAGGAATCTGGAGAATGGATTACGAGGATATGGACGCAAAATTAAAGGCCAATCAGATCCATGTGGCTGTATTCTGCAGTCCGCATAATCCATGTGGAAGAGTATGGGAAAGATGGGAAATCGAGAAGGCAATGGAAGTGTATAAGAATAATGACTGTGTAGTGATCTCTGATGAGATATGGTCAGATCTGATTCTGAAAGGGCACCAGCATATTCCAACCCAGTCGGTCAGCCCGGATGCACGCAACCGAACGGTTGCAGTCTATGCGCCGAGTAAGACATTTAATCTGGCAGGCCTGGTGGGAAGCTACCATATTATCTTTAACAAGTGTCTCAGAGACCGGGTACGTGCAAAGAGCAGCAAATCGCATTATAATACGATGAATGTACTTTCCATGCATGCACTGATCGGAGCATATCAGGCAGAAGGATATGAATGGGTCAATGAACTGTGTCAGGTTCTTTCGGCCAATGTGGATTATGCATACAGACATATTGTGGAAAACTATCGTGGGATAAAGTTGTGCAAGCCACAGGGGACTTATATGCTGTTTCTCGATTGTGAAGATTGGTGTATAGAGCATAATCTGTCAATGGACGAGCTGCTCAAAGCAGGATGGAACGTCGGAGTCGCATGGCAGGATGGCAGAATGTTCCAGGAGCCATACGGCATCCGCATGAATCTTGCACTGCCTCTTGTCAGAGTAAAGGAGGCTTTTGAAAGACTGGATAAATATGTCTTCCATGTATAGAAAAAAGCACATGATATGCGCCGGATGGGGTTGTTGCTGGTAGAAAATCATGATAAACTATTCTACAGTGAAAATGAAAAGGAGATAATGCAAAATGGATATTACGAACGATATCAAGTACGTAGGCGTAAATGACCATGAAATTGATCTGTTTGAAGGTCAGTACATTGTTCCAAATGGCATGGCATATAACTCATATGTGATCATGGATGAGAAGACGGCTGTCATGGATACGGTGGATGCACGTTTTAAACAGGAATGGCTGGAGAATATAAAAACATATCTTGGTGACAGAGAACCGGATTATCTGATTGTTCAGCATATGGAACCGGATCATTCCGCGAATATTGCTGCTTTTATGGAAGTGTATGGGCATACAACGATTGTTGCAAGTGCCAAAGCATTTGCTATGATGAAGCAGTTCTTTGGAACCGCGTTTGAAGACAGAAGTATGGTAATCAAAGAGGGAGATACGCTTTCTCTCGGAACACATACGCTTCAGTTTGTTGCAGCTCCGATGGTTCACTGGCCGGAGGTTATGGTGACTTATGATTCCTGTGATAAAGTGTTGTTTTCTGCAGATGCTTTTGGAAAATTCGGAGCGTTGGATGCAGAAGAAGACTGGGCATGCGAGGCACGTCGCTATTATATCGGAATCGTTGGCAAATATGGAATGCAGGCACAGAAGCTTCTTCAGAAAGCTTCCGCGCTGGAGATTCAGACGATCTGTCCGCTTCACGGACCGGTATTGACAGAGAATCTTGAATATTATCTTGGTCTCTATCAGACATGGTCTTCTTATGAACCGGAATCTGAAGGTGTTGTGATCGCATATACGTCCGTATATGGAAATACCAAAAAAGCAGTGGAACTTCTGGAGCAGGAACTTCTTGCAAAAGGATGTCCGAAGGTTGCAGTTCATGATCTGGCTCGTACAGATATGGCAGAAGCCGTGGAAGACGCATTTCGTTATAATAAGCTGGTACTTGCTACGACAACCTATAATGCAGATATCTTCCCGTTCATGAGAGAATTTATCAATCATCTGACGGAGAGAAATTATCAGAACCGTATGGTTGCTTTTATGGAAAATGGTTCCTGGGCACCGACCGCTGCAAAAGTCATGGGTGGTATGCTGGAAGGAAGCAAAAAACTGACTGTTGCAGAGACAACTGTACGTATCCTGTCCGCACTGAATGATGAGAGCAGAGCACAGGTGACTGCACTGGCAGAAGAACTCTGCCGTGATTATAAGGCTTAAGACGCTGACAGATATCATAGATCCTGTCAGAAGAGATAAGAGAATAAAACGAGACTGTCGCACGAAGGCGCAAAGTGCCCGGTCTCAACTATAAAAGAAATCTGCCTACATAACATTTGTATGCCGTTCGCCGTAACGTCATCACTCCGTGTTATGTGACGGATTTCTTTTTTTATTATCTTCTTATCTTCCGGTTGAGTTTCCTTTTGGGACATAAAGCCAACTGGTCTGGATCTTAGAGTATAATTATAAAAGTTATGTCGCATCAGATTTTGAAAATGACTTGAAAGAAGAATTTTGTAAATGCGGTCAACCCAAAATGGTATTTAAGATGATCTGGAAGAGGATTTTTGCATATGCGGTCAATTGAGAAAGGCATCCGAGATGACTCGATAGAGATTTTTGGATATTGAAGTCATCTGAAAAAGATTATAAAGATTGTAAAAAATAAAAAATATTAGCACTCTGTGCTTGACAGTGCTAATAATAAGTGTTATAGTACAACTAGAACAAATGAGGAGAAATAGATTTGTAATCCTTTTGTTCATGTACACAACACCTCGGATTCTCCGATAGTGCTAATAATTATTTAATTTATCATTGAAGGGAGATATGACTTATGATGATGCCTAGTATTTTTGGAGAAAATTTGTTTGATGAATTTATGGATGATTTTGCATTTCCGGTATTTCGGGACGCGGACAGAGCTTTATATGGCAAGCGTGCAAAAAATCTCATGAAGACGGATGTGAAGGAAACTGACGATGAGTATGAGGTTGATATGGATCTGCCTGGATTTAAGAAAGATGAGATTACCATACAGCTGAAAGACGGATATCTGACAGTCAGTGCGGCGAAAGGGTTGGATAAAGATGAGAAGAATCAGGAAGGAAGATATGTAAGGCGTGAACGCTACGCCGGAAATGTAAGCCGAAGCTTTTATGTAGGAGAGAATCTTACAGAAAAAGATATTCGTGCAAAGTATGAGAATGGTATTCTTTCATTTAAATTGCCGAAAGATGAAAAGAAAAAAGTGGAAGAAAATAAATATATCTCTATTGAGGGATAAGATTCCGGAGAAAAGAAGTACCCCGCAGGCGCGTTCTTGCGGGGTGTTTTCCACTTCCGGTCAATATAGAATAAAATGAGAATAACGGGAACAGGAAAAGAAAGGAGGGAAAGGAATGGCACGGAAACGAGACTATTATGAAGTTTTAGGTGTAAGCAGAGATGCGGATGAGGCTGCAGTTAAAAAAGCTTACCGAAAGATTGCAAAAAAGTATCATCCGGATACCAATACTGACAATGAGCAGGCTGCTGAAAAATTCAAAGAAGCAACCGAGGCATATACGATACTGACAGACCCGGAAAAGAGAAAGCTGTATGACAGGTATGGCCATGCGGCGTTTGATGCCGGTGCCGGAGGTGCGGGAACCTACGGAGACGCGGGAGCGTACGGATATGGAGAAAATGGAAGGTCAGGTGCATATCGATATACCGGGCCGGACGGAATGTATCATGAATATCACTTTGAAGGCGGAGATATGGATGACATCCTGAAAAATTTCTTTGGAAAAGATTTTTCGGGAGGCGGATTTGGAAACAATGATTATGGAAACGGCGGATTCTATAGACAGGGATTCAGACAGAACGGATCGGATCTGAAGGCGGAGATATCAGTAAGCTTTGATGAAGCGGTGTTCGGCTGCGAAAAGGTAGTGAACCTGTCAGGAGAAAACTTCCGGACCGGAACAGGAAAAGCATTAAAAGTGCATATTCCTGCAGGGATTGATACCGGAAAGAGTATTCGACTGCGCGGAAAAGGAATGCCGGGAACCGGCGGCGGAAAACCGGGAGATCTGCTGCTTAAGGTAACGGTAGGAAGCCGGCCGGGATATGAACGAAAGGGGCAGGATGTCTATACAACGATAAATATACCGTTTTCCATGGCAGTGCTTGGCGGTGAGACACTTGTGCCGACGTTGTACGGAAATGTGATGTGCAAGATACAGCCGGGAACACAGTCGGGAACAAGGATACGATTGAAGGGGAAAGGAATTGTGTCCATGAAGAATCCGAATGAACGGGGAGATCAGTATGTAACGGTGCAGATACAGGTGCCGAAGAACCTGAGTGAAGAGGCGAAGAGAAAGCTTCGGGAGTTTGAAAAAGAATGTGGCGGTTCTGCAAAGGGGGTAGCATAATTTTTCTTATTCATTTTCAGAAAATTAGCACTCAACTCTTGACAGTGCTAACAAAACGATGTATTGTTATATCGTAAATAGAACACAATGATATCAAAGGAGGTTGTCTATATGAATATAAATAAATTTACGCAAAAATCATTACAGGCTGTTCAGGACTGTGAGCGCATTGCAATGGACTATGGCAACCAGGAGATTGCACAGGAGCACCTGCTTTATGCGTTGCTGACTCAGGATGACAGTCTGATCGCGAAACTGATGGAAAAAATGGGACTCGACAAGAATATCGTGATCAATCGTGTGGAGGAAGCGATTCGGAAGCGTCCGAAGGTTCAGGGAGGCCAGCAGTATGTTGGTCAGGATCTGAATAATGCTCTGGTACATGCGGAAGATGAGGCAAAACAGATGGGGGATGAATATGTTTCGGTAGAACATCTCTTCCTCTCCATCTTGAAATACGCGAGCAGAGAGATGAAAACGATATTCCGGGAAATGGGAATCAGCCGCGAGGGATTCCTGCAGGCATTATCCACGGTTCGTGGCAATCAGCGGGTCACCAGTGATAATCCGGAAGCGACCTATGATACCCTGAATAAATACGGAATTGATCTGGTAGAACGTGCCAGAGACCAGAAGCTGGATCCGGTGATCGGCCGTGATTCAGAGATTCGTAATATCATACGGATACTTTCCCGTAAGACAAAGAATAATCCGGTTCTGATCGGGGAGCCCGGCGTCGGCAAAACTGCGGTTGTGGAAGGTCTTGCTCAGCGTATCGTGCGCGGAGATGTGCCGGAAGGACTGAAGGAAAAGACGATCTTTTCACTGGATATGGGTGCTCTGGTAGCGGGTGCGAAATATAGAGGTGAATTTGAAGAGCGTCTGAAAGCAGTTCTGGAAGAAGTGAAAAACAGCGATGGAAGAATCATTCTCTTTATTGATGAATTGCATACGATTGTTGGTGCGGGAAAGACGGACGGTGCCATGGATGCGGGCAATATGCTCAAGCCAATGCTGGCAAGAGGAGAGCTTCACTGTATCGGAGCGACTACACTGGACGAATACCGAAAATATATCGAAAAAGATGCAGCGCTGGAGCGTCGGTTCCAGCCGGTTCAGGTAGATGAGCCGACGGTGGAAGACTCCATTTCTATTCTGCGTGGTCTGAAAGAGCGGTATGAGGTGTTCCATGGGGTGAAGATTACCGATGGGGCACTGGTAGCAGCCGCGACATTGTCAGATCGATATATCTCAGACCGTTTCCTTCCGGATAAAGC
>JAEDLC010000092.1 GCA_016295505.1 Dorea sp. | reverse complement strand
GGCAGACATCGTGTCAATCTATAGGGCGTTATGGTAAGTAAAGTAAGGAGGATTCTTAAGAATTCTCCTTTTATTATTGACAAATAAAAGGAACTGTAATATGATTTATATAGAATAAAACCGAAACGTTTCGGTTTTAAAATTAATATTATTGGGAGGGTTTCATATGCCATTAGTTACATCAGAAGAAATGTTATTAAAAGCCAGAGAAGGAGGATATGCTGTAGGTGCGTTTAACGTAGAAAATATGGAAATGGTGAAAGCAGTCATTGCAGCTGCAGAAGAGCTTCGTGCACCGGTAATGCTTCAGACAACACCATCTACAGTAAAATATGGTACTCTGGAGACATATGCAGCTATCGTTGCTGCAGAAGCTGAGAAAGCAACAGTTCCGGTTTGCCTTCATTTGGATCACGGCAACAGCTATGAACTTGCAATTGCGGCAATGGAAGCTGGATATACTTCTGTCATGATTGATGGTTCACATGAAACTTTTGAAGATAACATCGCAGTAACAAAGAAAGTTGTTGAAGTTGCAAAGACAAAAGGAATTCCGGTAGAAGCAGAACTCGGTAAAGTTGGCGGAAAAGAAGATGATCTGGAAGCAGATGCGGATACGAATACAGATCCACAGGAAGCAAAAGAATTCGTAGAAAGAACAGGAGTAACTTCTCTTGCAATCGCAATTGGTACCGCTCACGGATTCTATGCAGGAACTCCGGTACTGGATAAAGAAAGAGTATCCGATATCAAAGCATTGGTTGATACACCACTCGTATTGCACGGAGCGTCCGGTCTTTCAGAGGAAGATGTAAGAGAATGTGTTGCACGCGGTATGTGTAAAGTAAACTTCGCTACAGAACTTCGTGTGGCATACACAGATGCTGTGAAGAAATTACTGGCAGAAAAGCCGGAGACTTATGATCCGAAGAAATTTGGTGTTGTCGGAATGGAAGCAGTAAAAGAGATTGTAAAGAGCCGTATGCTTATGTGTGGATGCGATAACAAGGCAGAATAAAAAGCAGAGAGCAGGGAACGATCGTGGCAGCAACGATAAAAGATATTGCAAAAAAGACCGGATTAGGGCTCGCGACGATATCTTCTTATCTGAATGGCGGGAATGTAAGAGAACAGAATCGCATCAAGATAGAAGAAGCAATCAAAGAATTGCATTATGAAGTGAATGAAGTTGCACGAGGATTGAAAACGAACCGGACGAAGCTTATAGGAATCATCATTCCGGAATTGAATAATATATTCTGTGCAGAGATCATTACAGAGGTGGAAGATATTCTGAGAGGCTACGGATATGCGACTATGATCTGTGATTGTCGTACCGATGTGAGCAGAGAAATTGAAGCGGTAGAGTTTCTGAAGAAAAGAAGGGTAGATGGTGTGATCGTAATGCCGTCGGGCAATACGGGAAAGCATTTTGAAAAACTGATTCGAAATCATATCCCTGTAGTGCTGCTTGACCGAAGTTTGTCGGATATTCATTGTGATTGTGTACTGGTTGAAAATCGATCAGGTGCAAGACAGGCAGTGGAGAAGCTGATTGGCGCCGGACATAAAAAAATCGGCATCATAACCGGACCAAAAGAAATCTATACTGCGAAAGAACGTTTGGCAGGATATATGGAAGCACTCCGGGAAGCGGGGCTGCCGGTGGAAGAAGAGTTGATTGCATGCAATGAATATACGATCAAAGCCGGAATGAAAAGCCTACAGATACTGGCTGAAAAGAACCCGGATATGTCGGCAGTTTTTGTGGCAAATTATGAATTGACCATGGGCGTTGTGATAGAAGCAAACGAGCTGGGGATGAATATACCGGAACAACTGTCAGTAATTGGATTTGATAATGTGGAGTTTGCGAAGGCCTGTGTGCCAAAACTTGATATTGTGACACAGCCGGTGAAGGAGATCGCAAAGGAAGCGGCAAAGTTAATGCTTGAACGATTGGAAGCGTATTCTGACATGGAAGACAGAGCGGTTGTGAAGCTGGAAACGGGATTTGTAGAGGGAAAATCTGTAAATAGGAGATAACATGGGAAAATATTTATTAGGAATTGATATTGGAACAAGTGCATGTAAAGTTGCAATATTTGATAAAAATGGAAATGTGTTATCCACATCAAATGGCGGTTATGAGGTGTATTATCCACAGCCGGGCTGGGCAGAACAAAATCCGGAAGAATGGTGGACTGCCGTGTGTGGAGCAATTCAGGAAGCAATGGATAAAGGACAGATCCAACCAGAAGAAATTGCCGGAGTCGGGATCGACGGGCAAAGCTGGTCGGCGATCGCAGTGGATAAAGAGGGAAATGTCCTTACCAACACACCGATATGGATGGACACAAGAGCAAAAGATATCTGTGATGAATTGAATGAAAAGGTTGGAGCGGATACCATATTTAAGCTGTCGGGAAATTCACTGCAGCCATCTTATACGACGGCAAAAATCATCTGGTATCAGCGTAATATGCCGGAAGTATATGAAAAAATATATAAGATTTTACAGTCAAATAGTTACATTGCGTATAAGCTGACGGGGAATATGACGCAGGATGTGTCGCAGGGATATGGACTGCATTGTTTCGATATGCATACCGGGACATGGGACGCCGGCATGTGTGAAGCACTTGGAATTCCGATGGAAATCCTTCCGGATATTCACGCATGCCATGATGTGGTAGGAACAGTTACGGAAAAAGCCGCCAAGGAAAGTGGATTGGCGATAGGGACACCTGTTGTAGCCGGAGGACTTGATGCTGCATGCGGTACACTGGGAACAGGAGTCATTCATAATGGAGAAACCCAGGAACAAGGGGGACAAGCAGGCGGTATGAGTATCTGTACCGATACCTATAAAGCAGATGCGAGACTGATCCTTGGTTATCATGTAGTACCGAACTGCTGGTTACTGCAGGGAGGAACCACAGGCGGTGGCGGTGTAATGCGCTGGCTGGAAAGAGAATTTGGTGATTTTGAAAGAGTTGAGGGAGAGCGCCTTGGAAAGAGTTCGCTGCAGTTGTTCAACGAAGCGGCAGAGCAGGTTGCACCGGGAAGTGATGGGGTTATTTTCCTCCCGTATATGTCCGGGGAACGGTCACCAATCTGGGATCCGGATGCGAAAGGTGTATTTTATGGACTTGACTTCAGTAAAACAAAAGCACATTTTGTCAGAGCAGCAATGGAAGGTGTGGCGTATTCGCTGAAACATAACCTGGAAGTTGCGAAAGAAGCCGGTGCAGATGTCATTGAGCTTCGTGCCATGGGAGGTTCTGCAAATTCACTTTTGTGGACGCAGATCAAGTCTGATGTCACAGGAAAGCCGATCGTAGTTCCGTCGTCTGACACAGCGACAACACTTGGTGCCGTGATCCTTGCAGGCGTCGGAGTCGGAATGTATCAGGATTTTGAAGAAGCGGTAGCGCTTACCGTAGAAAATAAGCGTTCACATGAACCAAATATGGATAATGCAGAAGTATATGAAAAAAATTATCAGACCTATCTGGAATTATATAAGAATCTAAAAGGAACCATGAAGAAATAGGAGGAAACACAATGAAAGCAGCAGTTGTTTGCGCAAACGAAGATGTTCAGTATCTGGATTATGAAGAACCGCAAGTGAGCGCAGGGATGGTAAAGATCAAAGTAAAAGCATCAGGAATCTGTGGATCTGACATTCCAAGAGTATTACATAATGGAGTACATTTTTATCCAATTGTTCTTGGACATGAATTTTCAGGCGATGTTGTAGAAGTTGGAGAAGGTGTTACAAAAGTTAAAGTTGGAGATCGTGTATCTGGTGCACCGTTAGTTCCGTGCATGAAATGTGATGACTGCCAAAACGGAAATTTCTCTTTATGTAAACATTACAGCTTTATCGGTTCAAGACAACAGGGAAGTAACGCAGACTATGTGGTAATTCCGGAGCAAAATGCTGTTCCATTTGATCCATCTATCTCTTATGAACAGGGAGCTATGTTCGAGCCATCTACAGTAGCGCTTCACGGATTGTTGCAGAATGACTATAAGGGCGGCGAATATGTGGCAGTTCTTGGATGTGGAACAATCGGTATCTTTACAACACAGTGGGCGAAGATTTTTGGTTCTAAAAAAGTAGTGGTATTTGACATCAGTGACGAAAGACTGGCACTTGCAACCAGAATGGGAGCGGATGCAGTTATCAATACAACCAAAGAAGATTTTATGAAAGAGGCCATGGAGATTACCGGTGGAAAAGGATATGGCTTTGTATTTGAAACAGCAGGACAGGTTCCGACAATGCATATGGCGTTCGAACTTGCCGGAAATAAATCCCATGTATGCTTTATCGGAACACCGCATGTAGATCTGACATTTACACCAAAGATGTGGGAAAATATGAACCGCAAGGAATTCAAACTGACGGGTTCCTGGATGTCCTACAGTGCGCCTTTCCCAGGAAAAGAATGGGATCTGACAGCACATTATTTTGCAACCGGTCAGCTGAAATTTGACCCTGCATTTATTTTCAGGAAGATGCCTATGAGTCAGGCACAGGAAGCATTCCAGATGTTCAAAACACCAGGGCTTGTACAGGGAAAACTGATGCTTATGAATGAAGATTAGGGAGGGGCATATGATCTTAACAGTAACGTTAAATGCAGCAATTGATAAACGATATGTTGTGGAGAACTTTAAAACTGGCGAGGTTAACCGTGTGAAAGAGTGTGCCTATACTCCCGGTGGAAAGGGACTGAATGTGTCCAAACCGGCTGCAATAGCAGGTGCAAAAGTGGTTGCAACCGGCTTTGTCGGAGGACATGCGGGAAATTATATTGAAGCCGCGTTGAAACCATTTGGCATTGAGAGTGCATTTTATCATATGGAGCAGGAAAGTCGTTCCTGTATTAATATCTGGGATTCTATGCAGAAGGTACAGACAGAATTTCTGGAGCCGGGATTTGCGGTGACAGAAAGAGATTTTGAAGGATTCGTAGAACAATTCAGAAAGCTTGTACAGGAAGCAGACGTAGTGACAATGTCAGGGAGTGTTCCTAAGGGACTGGACGGAAGTGCATACCAGAAACTGGTAGCAGTCGTAAAAGAGGCAGGGAAAAAAGTGATCCTTGATACGAGCGGAGCGCTTCTTACGGCGGGGATCGAAGCAAAGCCGACGATGATCAAACCTAATATTGATGAGATCCGTATGTTGACCGGAAGTTCCTGTGACAATCTGGATGAGATCATTGACGCAGCTGTAAAAGTACAGCAAAGCGGCGTAGAAATCGTTGCAGTATCTCTGGGTGGGGATGGATCTATCGTGGCATGTGAAGATGGTGTATATCGTGCAATTGTGCCAAAGATTGATGCGGTCAACACCGTTGGCTGCGGAGATTCTATGATTGCAGGATTTGCACTTGGACTGAGCGAGGGATTGACAGTTACCGAAACGTTGAAAAAAGCAAGCGCAATCTCAGCTGCTGCAGCGTTGAGAGAAGAAACAGGATTCTTTGTAGTGGAAGATATGGAAAACATTTTGTCAAAAGTGGAAATAAAAAAAATAAGATAAAAAGGAGAACGAATATGGAATTCATTGAGCCAGCAATCGTACCAAAGAAAAAACTCTATACAGGAGTGGAAATGCCGTGCATCGGTATGGGAACTTTCGGTTCAGACCGTGTAAGTGCAGAAGAAGTATCAGGAGCAGTCGCAGGTGCAATTCGTTGTGGCTATCGTTTGTTTGACTGCGCAGCCTGCTATGGAAATGAAAAACAAATTGGGGAAGTATTCCAGGCAGCATTTGATGAAGGTGTAGTAGAACGTAAAGATCTGTTCATAATGTCAAAAGTATGGAATGATATGCACAGAGATGTAGAAAAAGCATGCAGAAAGAGTATTGAAGATTTAAAATGCGACTATCTTGATATGTACTTCATTCACTGGCCGTTCCCGAACTACCATGCACCAAAATGTGATGTAGATTCAAGAAATCCGGATTCAAAACCGTTTACGGTGGAAGAATTTATGGATACATACCGTCAATGTGAAGAATTAGTTGAAAAAGGATTGATCAAACATATAGGTATTTCCAATATGACAATTCCAAAAATGGACGCTGTATTAGATCTGATGAAGATTAAACCGGCAGCGGCTGAAATCGAAATGCACCCTGCATTTCAGCAGCGTGAAATCCAGGAATACCTGGAAGCAAGAGATATCCTTCCGGTAGGTTATATGCCAATTGGCTCTCCGAGAAGACCAGAAAGAGATATCATGGATGAGGATATTGCGGATCTGGAAATGCCGGAAGTGGTTGCGATTGCAAAAGCACATAATGTACATCCGGCAATCGTTGCATTGAAATGGGCTCATCAGAATGGTCAGGTTCCAATCCCATTTTCTGTTCACAACTATGTAGCAAATCTGAAATGCATGATAGATGATCCGTTGACAGAAGAAGAGATGGCATCCATGGCTACGCTGGAAAGAGGCAATCGCCTTGTAAAAGGACATGTGTTCTTGTGGGAAGGCGCAAAAGACTGGCATGATTTGTGGGATGAAGAAGGAGTTATCGTAAAATAGAAAATACGATATAAAAAGAATGCGGCAATGAACTGTGCGAATACCGTGATGTTCATTGCCGCATATTTTATAACATATTATTTGTCTGAGCGTTCTGCAACGTCAGGGTGTGTAAACGTATATTGGAGCGTGTAAGCTGTTGATGCAGAAACTGTAAAAATGGAGATATTTCCATTATCCAGGTACCATACATTGGCTTTTGAATTGTAGTTTGGCGGGGTAAAGTCGCATTCCCCGTACTGATCTGTTGTCTCGTCTAAAATCGTCTCATAAATGTCGTCCAGTTCTTCCTGGCTGTCCAGGGTGCATTGCCATGCGATGCATACGATTTTTCCATCTTCATCTAGCATGTATTTTACAACGCCATCGATATCTTTATAAGACTTCTCATAGGAATAAGTTGTTCCGCCATATGTAGAATCATATGTTTCTAAAACATCTCCTTCCAGCTCCTCGACGTCCTCTAAAGAATTTTCCCATGTAATCTCAGTGAATGGAATGCTTAAAGAAGAACTGCATCCGGTAAGAGTGAAAATGCTAAGTACAAAAGCAAGAATCACACAAAAAACTTTGCGATTAGTTTTCATAATAACCTCCAATTTGTTTTATATACCCCAATAGTATACTACAAATATGAACTGATGAAAATAATTTTTCTGAAAATTAAAAAAG
>JAEDLC010000091.1 GCA_016295505.1 Dorea sp. | reverse complement strand
TCCGGAGACGACTTTTCTTTTGATTCCGCCCACTTTTTTCTGGAGGCATGGTGCTCCGGATTCGACAGTACATGCATAGAAAAAAACATTTCCCAGGCCGGAAGAACAGAAAATACAATTTCCGTATTCTTCTCCCGAAATATATCTAATATCACACTTTTTCTCCTTCCACTAATTAACAATCTGGTTAACCGCTCGTTGTTTTGCTTTAAGCGTGTGTATTATAAGAATGCGGTCCCGTTTTGTCAACATGTTTTTCCTTCGCAATTCCAATTAAAATAGAGCCGATGGCCTCTCTTTTGAAAACCATCGACTCTGTTTTAATGTATATTTTTCTTATTCTCTATTCCTTATGCATAATTCTCACATTTTAATCCTGGATTTTCCCGGCATGCATCCGCAAGAACTCTCTCAACTTTCTTATACCACTCACCCGCCTGATCTTCATTTTCAATCACAACTACCGTATCCGTAAGCTCTGTCAGGCAGTCATACAGCGCATCCAGATTATTGCCAAAGTATTCCGGCAGCTGAAACTGTTCCTTCAGATATGCAAATGTATCCTCTCTGTTTTCCATTTTGCCTGCGTCCAGTATCACTCTCATCTTCTTATTCCTCACCATATAACAATTCAAAAGTTTCATAATGATCTTCCGTATAATAGATCAGGCCATCATCCGAATACACAATCCTCTTCGCGTTCCGGCGTCCCCCTTCATAATCAATATCACATTCATGGTAAGTCCGGCCATCCGCTTCCGGAAGAGCTCCCTCGTAATTACCAAAATAATCGCCACCGATACTTTTGCCCGGTGCGACCTCATCCAGATTGCCCTCTTTACTGTTCCAGCCAAGGGACTGTGCTTCCTTCTTCGTAATATAATTCTCCGGCAGATGTCCAAATTCATTCAGATACGCCGCCACTTCTTCCTTAGACGTATACTCGCCGGATTCCTCAACCAGCCCTTCCGACTCCTGCTGCGTCTCCTGATTCGTTTCCTGATTCGTTTCCTGTTGCCCGGAAGATGTATCGTCCGTCTCCACATTCTGGTTTCCACAGCCTGCCAAAAGACAGAACATTAATAAAAATAACCCTACAAGATACTTAATTTTTTTCCTCATATATTCCTCCTACTTATCCCTATGGTTTTCCACATACAAATCAAGAGTAATGCACATCTCGCGTGGATAAATCCCTTTTTAGCCATAAAAATCGGCAAAAGGGACAGGGGTTTTAATAATTTGGGACGGGGAATTTTTAAAAATTCCCCGTCCCAAATTATTATTGTTGCTTCTCCAACACTTCTTCGGCGATATTTCTCGCGTGGTCGGAGATACGTTCCAGACATACCAGTGTGTCGAGGAATACGATTCCTGCTTCTGTGTTGCACTGGTTGTTTGCCAGACGTTTGATATGTTTGCTTCTGAGTGTAATCTCCATATCATCGGCCTGAGTTTCTTTTTCGATTACCTTCAGTGCAATCTCTTTGCTCTGTTTTTCATAGGACTCTAATGCATATTCGTAACTGTCGATACAGATATCCAGCATCCCTTGCAGTTGTTCTTTTCCGACTTCTGAGAAGCTGACTTTTTTCTCATACAGTGTCTCTGCGAATTCGGAGATGTTTTCACAGTAATCGCTGATACGCTCGATATCAGATACAAGCTGCAGAATGTGTGATACTTCCTGATGTTCTTTCTCGCTGATCTGCAATGAGCTAAGCTTAATTGCATACTCAGTGATTCCGGCGCTCAGATTATCTACAGTACTTTCTTCATCTTTCAGGAACTGAATATCCTCTTCTTTTAATGTAAATAATACGGTTCTTGCAACTTCCAGAGATTCTTTTACGATCTCTCCCATACGAATCAATTCTTTGATTGTAGACTGAAGTGCGATACCTGGTGTCTGAAGGATACGGTCATCAAGAAGTACGACTCCTCTATCCTGTTCAGCCTCATCCACACGTCCGATCTTCTTCGCCAGTTTTACGATCCAGTTCGATGCAGGGAACAAAAGAACGGTAGTTCCGATATTAAATATGGTATGAACGGTACTGATCTGTGTCTGCGTGATATTACCCAAACCAGCTGCCGTATTGATCAATTCAAAGTACACAATCGCAATTACACTGAATATCACCGTACCGATTACGTTGAACAACAGATGCATCAGCGCTGCTGTCTTGGCATTCTTCTTGGCTCCAAGACTTGACATGATGGCAGTCACACAGGTACCGATGTTCTGTCCCATGATGATATAGATCGCCGCACGGAACGGAATCAGCCCTGCTGCCGCAAGACTCTGCAGGATACCAACTGAAGCAGATGAACTCTGAATAATACCGGTTACTACCGCACCGGTCAGAATTCCCAGCAGAGGATTATGTCCTAATGTGACAAACAGGTTACAGAAAGCCGGTACATCCTTCAACGGTTCCACTGCGGCGGACATGGTCGTAATACCAATAAACAGAAGACCAAATCCTACAACGATGCTGGAGATCTCCTTTGCAGAACGTCTCTTTCCGGTCAGCATGATGATCACACCAAGCATGACTGCAATCGGCGCAAGCGTAGACGGACTCAAGAACTTGGCCCACTCCACAGAAGATACCAGCCATCCTGTCACGGTCGTACCTACGTTGGCTCCCATGATAACTCCCATAGCCTGTGTCAGATTCATAATACCTGCATTTACAAAACCAACGACCATAACGGTAGTTGCAGATGAACTCTGGATGACCGCAGTAATTGCAGCTCCAAGGAGCACTCCCATCAGCTTATTCTTTGTCAGGACTTCCAACAGAGTTTTCATTCGATTTCCGGCAGCATTTTCCAGGCCCTGTGCCATGATTTGCATACCGTAGATAAACATTCCAAGTCCTCCGACAAAAGGAATAATAATATTTACATAATTCATGATTTCCTCCTAATGTACACTACACATTAACCCAACATTTTTAACATACCATTTACCTATGCAGAAAACAACTGCTTTTTACAATTTCTTAATGAGTTTTTGATTTTATACAAAAAAAATCCATAAAATTTCAAAATGGTATTGTTTTTTCCCGCAAAATCTGTTTAGCTATTACGTATAGACTATTTTAAACTATTATATAGCGAGGTATATGAGATGAAACCAATAAAAGAAGGCAAAGTCCGTGAAATCTATGATAACGGCGACAGCCTGATTATGGTTGCGACTGACCGTATCAGCTGTTTTGATGTAATCCTGAAAAATGTTGTAACAAAAAAAGGAACTGTTCTGACTCAGATGTCCAAGTTCTGGTTTGATCTGACCAAAGATATCCTTCCAAACCACATGATCTCCGCTGATGTAAAGGATATGCCGGAATTCTTCCAGCAGCCACAGTTTGACGGAAACAGCATGATGTGCAAGAAGCTGAATATGTTGCCGATCGAATGTATTGTCCGTGGTTATATCACCGGAAGCGGCTGGGCAAGCTATAAAGAAAACGGAACTGTATGCGGCATTACACTTCCGGAAGGTCTGAAAGAGTCTGACAAGCTTCCTGAGCCAATCTACACACCTTCTACCAAAGCTGAGATCGGCGATCACGATGAAAATATATCCTTTGAGCAGAGCATCGCTCATCTGGAAAAGTATTTCCCGGGTAAAGGTGAAGAATATGCAACCAAACTTCGTGACTATACCATTGCACTTTATAAGAAATGTGCAGATTACGCACTGAGCCGCGGCATCATCATTGCAGATACCAAGTTTGAATTTGGTCTGGACGAAGACGGCAACATCGTAATCGGTGATGAGATGCTGACACCGGACAGCTCCCGTTTCTGGCCGGCAGACGGATATGAACCGGGACATGGACAGCCATCTTTTGACAAGCAGTTCGCACGTGACTGGCTGAAGGCTAATCCGGACAACGACTGGACACTTCCGGATGAGATCGTTCAGAAGACAATTGAAAAGTATCTTCAGAGTTACGAGATGCTGACAGGAGAAAAGCTCCAGTAATTACAAATCACATATAAATTCAATGGGACTGTTACAACATACAGTGATTCATATCTGATGTTGTAACAGTCCCTTTACTTTTTCATTTTCGGTTCAAATACGAGTGATGCAAGATATCCAAATATCAGTGCTGCCGAGATTCCAACGGCACTTGCCTTAAATCCACCCATAAAAATACCGATGAATCCCTGTGTATCCACTGCTTCTTTGACTCCTTTCCACAACAGGTTGCCAAATCCAAGAAGCGGGACGCTGGCTCCCGCTCCCGCATATTCCTGAAATGGCTGATAGATCTGTAATGCCCCAAGAACGGCGCCACTGCAGACCAGTAATACCATAACTCTTCCCGGCATCAGTTTTGTCCGGTCCAAAAGGATCTGACAAAGTGCACAGATCAGACCTCCTATCCAGAATGCGTTGATATAATCCATAGACCTTCTCCTTTCCCTTTCTTTAACAAACTGTATAAGACATACCATATCAGTTCTTTGTACTAGCAATGCTCCAGTACAATTCCATGCGCGATTCCCGGCACACTTGCCCCTTCATTGTAGCTCACCGTCGACATCAGGGCTCCTGTCGGAACAAACAATACTCTCTTCCACTCTCCCCGTTCAATCTTTGGCAAAATGTAGGATGACAGTGTAACTGCCGCACATCCGCATCCACTTCCTCCGGCATGCGTATCCTGCAGATTCTGATCAAATATAAGCATTCCACAGTCCATATGATTTTTCTTGATATCATACCCCTTTCCCCTCATCAGATCAAACAATATACTTTGTCCGACATATCCCAGATCTCCGGTAATAATACGGTTGTAATCTTCTGCGCTTCTTCCGAAATCCTTCAGATTCTGGATGATTGTATCACAGGCTGCCGGCGCCATACATGCTCCCATGTTCTGCGAATCTTTCAATCCGTAATCTACAATCTTCCCAACCGTTACTCCTGTGATCCTTACATGGCTTCTTTTCAATCCCACGATAAATGCACCACTTCCGGTCACTGTCCAGTGCGCGGATAATGGTCTCTGATTGGCATACCCCAGCGGAAAACGAAATTCCTTTTCTGCGCTTCCAAAATGGCTGGAGGTCACTGCCAGCATATACTCCCCATAGCCTGCCGCAACACTCATTGCTGCCAGCGCCAATGCTTCTCCGGACGTAGAACAGGCTCCATATAACCCGAACATCGGGATATGCAGTTCTTCCACTCCCATAGATGTCGCAACTCCCTGCCGGAGAAGATCTCCACCAAAAAGGAACCGAATATCCTCCGGTCGGAGATGTGTTTTTCCCAATGCCAGCAGACACGCCTCTTTCTGCATTGCACTCTCTGCTTCCTCCCATGTATTTTCTCCAAAAAGATCCTCCGGTTCCACCATGTCAAACAACCGCCCCAGCGGCCCTTCACCTTCTTTTCTGCCGGCAACAGAAGCACTGCCGATTACAAAAGGTGACTGTTCAAATGCGATACTCTGTATACCTGTTATCATCATATTTCCCTTCTTTGCTGTAATCTATCTTTTCCTCCATATTCTCTCTGCGCCTTTCTGCCATACTATACCAGGCCCGCACATTTCAATATCCAGTACCCAAGTCCCAGAAGCCAGCTGGTAAAGATTCCATACAGAATTACCGGTCCTGCGATCGTAAATATCTTGCAGCCGATTCCCATGACCTGACCTTCCTTTTTATACTCAATCGCCGGAGCAGCTACCGAATTGGCAAATCCGGTGATCGGAACCAGTGCACCTGCTCCTCCCCACTTCGCAATTCCGGGATAAATGTTGCATCCGGTCAGAATCACGCTCATTAACACCAAAAGCATGGAACACCAGCCTCCGCTGATATCCTTGTCCAACCCAATGTGTTCACAGTAATTCAGGATCATCTGCCCGATTGTACAGATGATTCCTCCCGTCACAAACGCCCGTGCCATATTCACCGGCAAATTATGAACCGGTGTCTTCTGCTTCACATAATTCTCATATGCCTGTTGCTGCTGTTTCTTATCCATATATGCTACCTCTCGTCATGTTGTTGATTCGCCATATCATTTCCTTATCAGTCAATCATACTTACCATCGTTTTACAAAGAATAACAGCGCCCCCAGTCCTTTTCCCAATGCAATTCCCAGGATAATATATGGGATACAGCGAAGAAGACGGACTCTCCGGATGAAGATCGGGAACAGATTCAGCACCTCCGCCAGCGCCATGGCCCAGCATCCGACAAAAAGGCCGCCAAAGATTCCAAACATTGGTACCAGCCATACACCTCCCGGTATGCTGATCTGATATATGGAAAAAACAGTTCCCAGAATTCCTCCCAGCGCGATGCTGTCCTCATATAGCATCAAGTGCTCTCCTGTATGCGTTCTGTCTGCAAAATCCGATACCACTCCCAGACCTATTATGAAAGAAAACAATCCTCCTGCGGCCGCCACGCCGGCGCTAAGTCCGAAAATGATCAAAAGTATCATTACTGCCCACATCGATTTCTTTCTCCTTTCTGGAGTAGGTTTCAATCAGTGTTGTCTGAATATCATTTTCATAAAGCCGCATCTCAACCTCCATCGGAGTCGGATCTACTGTCCACTTCTTCCTTCCAAAATGGTTAAAGAACACCAGAATTCCAATCGTAAGACCTATACAGTACGTAAGCTCCAACAGTGTAAATCCATCCGACACCTGCCCGGTCAGCTGCTCATATACCTGTGCAAACATCTTTGTAGTATCCACATCATTATTGAATGCCATCGTCGAAAACGCAGCTCCGAAAAAACTGATCAGTACTACCGCTGCTGTCTTTAGATAATGAACCATTCCTCCTGCCGTCTGCTGTTCCTCATAAGTTACGATAAAATCCGTCTCACCCATATTTTCAACCGTGATTCCCGGATATTCTTTGTGTATCTTCTCAATTACTTTCAACACAGACACCGCAACTCTGTTCTGCGACTTCTGATCTGTGTGATGAAACCTTAACAGCTTCACCGTACTTAAATGTGGCACAACCGCCGGATTACTGCACTCCATCTTCAGCACATCGCCCAGCGTTACGTCCGGTTTTGTCACTTCAATATTTCTGTCTGCCTTTATATATACGATATCTTTGCTTCCTGCCATACTCTCTCCTGCCTTACGAGTGTTCCCTCCCGGACATCATCCGTTTCCTTCCGACTTCCAAAGTAATAGATTCCACCTATGATCACCGCTGCCGTCACGATACACAACAGACAGATTCT
>JAEDLC010000090.1 GCA_016295505.1 Dorea sp. | reverse complement strand
GAAGATTTTGAAGAAGAGGACTTCGAAGAGGAAGAAAATTTTGAAGAAGCATCGCTGGAGGAAGAACTGGAAATAGAAGAGCCTTCTGAAGAAGAGATTCAGGCAAGAATCAAGAAATCAAAGGGCGGAGTTCCGTTTGATACAGGATTTGTTGTAACCGGTCGATATGACTTAAGTGCTACCAGTGAGATCGGATTGAAGGCGGGACTTACAGAAGAACAAAAGAAACTATTTTCTTACTTTGTTCCAGTAAGAGGAATGAGTGAACAGATTGTGGAAGTACTTGATAATGACAGAAGGGCACAGCGTGAAGGTACTTCAAAAACGGGAAATCTTCTGGTAATCGGACGTAAGGGCTCTGGTAAGACGGTACTTGCTGTTGATATCGTTAAGGCAATTCAGAAACAGAGGAACTTAAAGCAGGGCAAGGTTGCAATTGTGACCGGCGAATCTCTGAACAAAAAGGAGCTTACCAACATTATTCAGAAGCTTCGGGGCGGAGCAATTATTATTGAAAAAGCAGGAAAATTAAATTCCAGAACAATTAAGGAACTGAATTATCTGATGGAAAAGAAAACCGGAGAACTTCTGGTAGTACTGGAAGATCAGAGAAAGCCACTGGAGCGTCTTCTGACCGCTAATCCGGATTTTAAGAAGAAATTCACTTCCAAACTGGAACTTCCGGTATTCATCAATGATGAACTTGTTACTTTCGGGCAGACATATGCAAAAGAAAATGGATATAAGCTGGATGAGATGGGAATTCTTGCACTCTACAGTCGTATCGATGTGATGCAACGTGAAGACCACGCAGTGTCTGTTGCAGAGGTAAAGGAAATCATGGATGAGGCAATTGCTCATTCACAGAAGGCAAATGTAAAACACCTGGCAAGAAGAGTGTTTGGCAAGAGTACGGATGAGTCCGACAGAATTATCCTGAAAGAAGAAGATTTCAAGATATAAGAAAATTTCAAAAGGGTTTTGACAAGTAATATTTGTCAAAACCCTTTTATTTTGTCAGACACTAAAGTATAATACAAATATATTATGAAAAAGAAATGCGAGGGGTGAAAATGGCTGAAAAAAAGATAAAACCGTATGAGATCGGAGAGTTAGACCATTATCTTTTAGGACAGGGCACTCACTATGAGATCTACAAAAAGATGGGCGCGCATCTGGTAAAAAAGGGAAAGAAATCAGGTGTATATTTTGCTGTATGGGCGCCGCATGCACGTTCCGTATCAGTGGTAGGAAGTTTTAATGACTGGGATATGGAAGCCAATCCGATGAAGCGTGAAGAGCCTCTGGGGATCTATACCTGTTTTATTCCGGATGTAAAAGAGCTTGATCTGTACAAGTATTGTATCGAAACGTATAGTGGGGAACATGTTTTTAAGGCGGATCCTTATGCCAATTATGCAGAGTTGCGACCGGGAACGGCATCCAGAGTTGTGGATATTACAGGTCTGGAATGGACGGATGCAGAATGGCTGAAGAAAAGAGCGGACTGGGATCATACAAAATCACCAATGTCGGTGTATGAGGTGCACATCGGATCCTGGAGAAGACATCCGGGAACGGAAGATACAGGATTCTATAATTACCGGGAATTTGCAAAAGAAGTTACAAAATACATTAAGAATATGGGATACACACATGTGGAGCTGATGGGAATTGCAGAGCATCCATTTGACGGATCCTGGGGATATCAGGTAACGGGATATTTTGCACCGACTTCCAGATATGGAACGCCGGAAGATTTTGCCTGGATGGTTAATTATTTCCATCGGAATAAAATTGGTGTTATTCTGGACTGGGTACCGGCACATTTCCCGAGAGATTCCCATGGGTTGGCTAATTTTGACGGAACACCGACTTATGAGTATGCGGATCCGAGAAAAGGAGAGCATCCTGACTGGGGAACCAAGATCTTTGACTTTGGCAAGAATGAAGTGCGGAACTTCCTGATCTCCAATGCGTTATATTGGATCGAGCAGTTCCACATAGATGGACTCCGTGTAGATGCTGTTGCTTCCATCCTCTATCTGGATTATGGAAAGAAAGACGGAGAATGGGTTGCCAACAAGTATGGTGATAATAAGAATCTGGAAGCGATTGATTTCTTCAAACATTTGAATTCGGTTGTTCTTGGACGCAATCCGGGTGCTCTTATGATTGCAGAGGAATCAACGGCTTGGCCACAGGTGACCGGTAAGGTCGAGGATGGAGGCCTTGGATTCAGTCTGAAGTGGAATATGGGCTGGATGCACGATTTTACGGAATATATGAAGCTTGATCCGTATTTCCGTAAAGACAATCATTATATGATGACATTTGCCATGAGCTATGCATACAGTGAGAATTATATTCTGGTATTGTCTCACGATGAGGTAGTTCATCTGAAGTGTTCAATGCTGAACAAGATGCCGGGACTGGGATTTGATAAGTATGCCAACCTGAAGGCCGGTTACGCATTTATGATGGGACATTCCGGCAAGAAGCTTCTGTTTATGGGACAGGAATTTGCACAGCTTCGTGAGTGGAGCGAGGAAAGGGAACTGGACTGGTATCTTCTGAAGGAAGAGCCACATATTCAGATCCAGAACTGGGTAAGAGATCTGCTTCATCTGTATAAGAGGAAAAAAGCACTTTATGAGATGGATCAGAGCTGGGAAGGATTTGAGTGGATCAATGCGGATGATACATACAGAAGCATATACAGTTTTATGAGACATTCAAAGGATAAGAAACGGAATCTGCTGTTTGTGTGCAATTTTACTCCGATGGCAAGAGATGATTACCGTGTAGGTGTACCAAGAAAGAAACAGTATAAGTTAATTTTGAACAGTGACGATGTGAAATACGGAGGAACCGGAGAAGAAAGACCGGTTGTGTATAAAGCAGAAAAGAAGGAATGCGACGGAAGGCCATATTCTTTTGCATATAAGCTGCCGCCGTATGGAGTCGCTGTATTCGAATTCTAATATTATAAGGAAGTGCTTGGTGTGAGCATTGAAAAAAACGGACTGCCGTATTGCGGCAGTCCATTTTTTTCAATGTAATTTAATTAGCTGTATCATCGGAATCGGCAGAGTCATTGTCGATTACCAGTCCGGAGTCTTCCTGAGAAGAATCATCAGAACCATCTGTGTCTGTATCAGTAGTGTCAGTATCGTCGGATCCGTCAATATCCTGACCGGCATCGGAGTCAACCGTGTCTGAATCGTCAATGTCTTCCGTTGCGGCTGCATCATCTTCAGAAGCGTCTTCGCTGTCATCAGCATCATCGTTGCCGCCGAAAAGATCTTTGAAGAAATTAACGATCTTGCTCCAGAAACCACCGTCATCATCACCGTCAGCAGCACTCTGAACGGCGTCCAGGGTACTGTCTATAATAGCATTATCACCGAGTAGGTCATCCTTTGTCTGGCTGATGATACCACCATCACTGTCACCGCCTGTAAAGATTCCTTTGATAGATGACCAGAGATTGGAGAAAAAGCCGTTGTCTTTGCCACTGAGATTATCCAGTGTGTTTTTTAATGCTTTTACATCATAATCATACTGGGAGATGGATTCCATCAGAGAGACAATCTTGTTCATCTGATCTTCGGTGAGTGTAATGTTGTAAGAATCAGCAGCATCCTGAACAACACCCTGAATCTCTTCCGGACTACTAATATTATCTTCGATTACTTCCTCTTTGACCTTGTTCATCAGATCTGTTGCCTGTTCGCTGCCGATCGCATCCGCAAGCTCTCCGGTCGTAACCAGTTCCTGAGTGGCAGCTTCTTTCTGACCCTCATCCAGTGTTTCACCGCTGGCAGCTTCATAAGCCATCATGATTCCCGTCAGAGCACCGGTCCCGGATACTTCTATTGGAGAAGCAGCAACAACGTTACAGTTTTCCACACCGGATGTCAAAAGTGTACTGGAGATCATGGCACTCGTTACGTAAGTAAGATTTGCCACTTTTACCTGTACACCGCCGCTGCTGGTGGGTTCTACATAAGAGCAGCTGTAAGTGCGGGTTCCGATCTGTGCTTCGGAAGCGATACCTTCCATGTATTTACGTTCGTCTGCGTTGGTAACTTCTATAGTTGCTACTTCGTCTGCTGAAGTTCCGAAATATTCATACATAGAAGTCTTTTGTTCTTCTGTTAAATTGGCGCCGAGAGTTACGACTTTTGAGCTGTCTGCACAGACTGTCATAGGAATACTTCCGAATGTAAGTACAGCTGCCATCATAACCGGCAATACTTTTTTAAACTTTTTCATAATGCGTGGTGTAATCACCATGCCTCCTTTTCATTCAATATTTTTCCTGGATACTACCTTAATATAGCATATACAGGTATATTTGCAAAGAAAATATGCCTTAACTATTTCTAAAGATTTTCTGTAGGCGTTCCTCAAATTGTTCTTCGTCTATGACGCCCCTCATAACGGCGAGCAGTTCGCGGTTATGAAAAAATACGAAGGTTGGGATGATGTCAGCTTCGTATTCTGCCGCAAGAACAGCAGATTCTTCAATCTCAACTTCACAGAACTTGATCGATCCCCGGTACTTTTCTTCCAGGTGTTCCATAACGGGCTTCATCATGGCGCACTTTCCGCACCAGATCGCATAGAACATAACCACTGTCGGCAGAGTACTTTTTTTCACTTCTGTTTCAAAATTTCGGGCTGTTAAATGTAACATGTGGGATTCATCCTTTCTTTATTGACATCCTGGATTAAGAAACCGCAGGACTTCATCCAGAGATTTACGCAGGCAGGAACATCTCCTGTTCAGACGTTTCCTGCGATAAGAGAATTTACATAGCTTTTGGTGGAGACATTTTCTGGTTTTCTGGTTCATAACGGTACTTCCAGACATAGAGTTTTCTATATTAATATATGTTAAGATCGTCTGACTGCAACCAGTTTGAAGATGGGATTTCCCATGGAAGAGAATTTCTCTTCATATTCGGTCATGATGTTTCCGGGATTCATCGTATCATCATGATGCAGATCATAAGTAATCTCAGAAATACAGAATATTCTGGATGAGGTAAGCTGTTCGACAGAAAAGTCAAAAAGCTGGCGATTGTCAGTCTTGAATTCTACGGTGCCGTCCGGGGTCAGAACTTTGTCATACTGGGTGAAAAATTCTTCAGAGGTGAGACGGCGTCTTGCGTGTCTGGCCTTGGGCCATGGATCGGAAAAGTTCAGATAGATGCGTGATACCTCTCCGGGCGAAAATACTTCTGCAATCTCATGTGCATCCATACAGATAAAACGAATGTTGGCTGGCGCGTTTTCCATGGTCTGGAACTTTTCAACGGCGCGCAGCAAAACACTGGAATAACGTTCGATTCCTATGTAGTTGATATGTGGATTCCTGGAAGCAAGGGTTAAGAGGAACTGACCTTTTCCCATGCCGATCTCGATATGAATCGGATTGGAATTTTGAAAATTATCGTGCCAGATTCCTTTGTGGGTTTTTTCATTCTTAACAACTTCTTTACACTCGTTCAGAACACTTTCTGCGCGAGGTATATTTCTAAGGCGCATAAACGGAACCTCCCTGTTTTCAAGCTTTTGCATACTTTTTTTAGTGTATATCCTGATCGGTGAAAAGTCAACCGTTTCCAGGATTGTTAGAAAAATGTCAAATATGGTTTTTTTTGGTAAAATTTACTATGGAATTTTGAAAAAATAAGAGTATTATAATACCATGGGTTAAAATCAGGAGTATGACCTGATAATAAGTTGAACAGGAGGCGGCTTATGAATTCTGTGATTGAAAGATTGGCGGATATTGAATCTACAGCAGAAGCGATTGTGGATCATGCCCAGGCTCAGAAGACAGAGATCGAAAAAAAGATTCAGGCAAAACGAGATCGGTTTGACCAGGAGCTTGAAGAAAAGACGCAGGCAAGGGTGGATAAGATAAGAAAAGAGTCAGAGCAGAGGGTAGATAAGATTCTGAAAGAACAGAAAGAGAAGAATCAGGATACGATCGAGAATCTGAAAAAGGAATTTGAAGAGAATCACGAGGCATATGTTCAGGAGATTATCAGACATATAATAGAGGTGTAAGACATGGGAAATGTGATGGCATACAGCGGAATCGTGACGAAGGTTCGCGCAATGTCCGCAAAGCTTCTTACAGATCGGGATTTTGATAATATTGCAGGACTTGGGAGCGTGCCGGAAGCAATAGAATATCTGAAAGCAAAACCGGCATATGCAGAATATATCAATAAAATGGATATATCTTTATATCACAGAAGGCATGTGGAAAAAGTACTGTATCAGTCGCTTTTTGATGATTACTCCAGAATCTTCCGGTTTGCGGGAATGGAACAGAAGAAATTCCTCAAATTATACTGGAAACGTTACGAAGTGGATCTGATCAATTACTGTCTTCGTATTGTATTTAATCATTATGAGAAGCCATTTGATCTTGAGTATAAGAAGGAATTTTTTGACAGGTATTCTCAGATATCGATTGACCGGCTGATCACGTCGAAAAATATTGAGGAGCTGGTGGATAATCTGAAGGATACCGAATATTATGAGCCACTTCACAGACTCAGGGAATCCGGAGCGGCAACATTATTTGATTATGATCTGGCACTGGATCTGTATTACTTTTCCATGATGTGGAAAAAGAGCAGGAATCTGTTAAAGAAAAATGAATTAAAGTTGTTTACCAGAGATATTGGATCGAAGGTGGATCTTCTG
Organism: Dorea sp.; assembly: GCA_016295505.1. Lineage (GTDB taxonomy): Bacteria > Bacillota > Clostridia > Lachnospirales > Lachnospiraceae > Dorea_A. Next base: position 621 of record JAEDLC010000090.1, on the reverse strand, counting down.
AATATCCAGTGGATCTATCGGGCGAAGAAGTATTATCACATGCTTCCGCCTGACATCTATGCAATGACGATTCCGATCCATTACCAGATAAAAACAGAGGAGTTTAAGCAGCTGGTGGAAACTCCGAATCTGGAACAGTTTGAACGGGAACTGGAAAAGACCTATTATGCGAAAAAATTCCATTATCAGGATGTCAGTAAGACATTGGAACAGATATATAAGGACTATCTGGAAAAATTATACATCTCAGACAGGCGGAAAGAACCATATTCAATCGCTACTATTAATACGTATCTGTTCCAGAAGGAAGAAGAAATCTATAAACTAACAACGGCCCTTGAATGTATCCGCTACGGTTTGTCGAAGGGTGAGACGTTAGGATACTTAGGAGGTGTGGTTCAATGATTGTAAAGATGAAGTTTTTGAGCATCAGCGGTCCGAGAAACGATATTGACCGTGTGTGCGATCAATATTTGTCCAAATATGAAATGCAGTTGGAAAATGCGATTGCTGAGCTTAAGACGACAGATAATCTGCAGCCGTTTGTAGAGGTGAATCCATATAAAGAACCGCTTGCAAAGGCTGAGCAGTTTGCAGCTCTTCTCGGAGATGACAATCGTA
>JAEDLC010000089.1 GCA_016295505.1 Dorea sp. | reverse complement strand
TGCACGGTGGTGTGGGAGGACGGTAAATAAAATAATTATTTACCTCCTACCCGATCTAATAGAATATGCAACAAATGGATGACCCAATAAATGATAAAAATTGACAAATTGTGGATTTTTTGATGTACAAAATAGATAAAAACAAATTTAAAATATTTAGCTAATTGATGAAAATGTTAAATTGGCTTGAAAATTGATTTTGTTGTGATAAAATTATATATAGGAAATGGGTGACCCAAAATATCGAAAATAAGATGTATGAAGACATATAAATATCGAAAAACGGCCATTCTGATTATGATTAATGATAATAATTAAACAAAATGGATGAGCCAATTCAAGGAGGATTACCATTGTTATTTATACGATTTATTCTGGCAATGCTGCCGATTATCTGGTTGATCGTTGCACTCTGCAGACTTAAGATGGCGGGGCACAAGGCTTGTGTGATTGCTTTGCTGATCACTATGGTGGAAGCAATCGGCTACTGGAAATTAGATGCCGTCTGTACAGCGACCGCTGCTGTGGAAGGAATATTGAACGCATTATGGCCGATATGCCTTGTGATCGTCGCAGCACTCTTTACCTATAATCTGACAATGAAGACCGGTGAAATGGAGCAGATCAAAAAAATGCTCGCCAGTGTATCGAAAGATAAACGTGTTCTGGCACTGATCATCGGGTGAGGATTTGGAAGCTTCATGGAAGGTATGGCAGGATTTGGAACAGCCGTTGCGATTCCGGCTTCCATGCTCGCAGGAATCGGACTTGATCCATTTAGTGCTGTTATCGGATGTCTGGTTGTTAATTCGACACCGACAGCATTTGGTTCCGTAGGTGTTCCTACAGTAACGCTGGCATCTGTAACAGGAGTGGATCTTCTTTCCTTATCGGGAAATGTAGCCGTGATCCAGAGTGTACTGACATTTATCTCACCGTTTCTTATGGTCTGCATCTGCGGGCGGGGGATTAAAGCGCTGAAAGGAATGATTCCTACAACGCTGGTTGCGTCTTTATCATTTTTGATCCCATGGTTTGCAGCAGCGAAACTTCTCGGACCGGAACTTCCGGATATTATCGGCTCTATCTGTTCCATGGTATGCGTGATTATTGCAGCAAGGATTTTTAACAATAATCCGGATTGTAATTACTCCATAGATGTGGATGAGCAGCAGGATGCAAATTCAAACAACGCGCTGACTGCCCAGGAAGGCGTAAAAGCCTGGAGTCCTTTTATTCTCATTTTTCTGCTGCTCATGCTTACATCAACACTCTGACCGCCGATCCACAACGCGATCGCAGACATCAAGACAACGGTTGTTGTGTATGCAGGTGAAAATGGGAATTCACTTGGGTTCAGCTGGATCAATACACCGGGCGTGATGATCTTCATCGCAGCGATCATCGGAGGATTTATCCAGAAGGCATCTGTAGGAGAAATGGTGCAGGTGCTTGGTGAGACATTAAAGAAATACTGGAAGACGATCCTGACGATCTGTTCCGTCATGGCAACGGCAAAGATCATGGGATACAGCGGGATGATCTCTGACACCGCAGAACTTCTGGTAGTAGTAACCGGTTCATTCTATCCGGCAATCGCTCCACTTATCGGAGCACTGGGAGCATTTGTCACAGGGTCCGGAACTTCCACATGTGTTCTCTTTGGGGGATTGCAGAGCCAGACAGCTGCATCACTGGGACTTGGCGAATCGTGGATGGCAGCAGCCAATGTCATGGGCGCAGGAATCGGTAAGATGATCTGCCCACAGGGAATTGCGATCGGTGCAGGAGCGATCAGTATGGTAGATTCTGAGAGCAAGATCCTAAGTTCCGTATTCAAATATTTTCTTTTGTATGTAGTGATTGCAGGCATCATCTGCTTTGCAGGGTCTGTGATCTGATAAAATAAAACATAAAAACCATTTCAATAAAGGAGGCAAATAAAATGTACAATCAGTTGACACCTGAAATCGTTGCTCAGATCAAGGCGGTTTCTGACCATGTGTTTGAGGGAGCAGACATTAATCCTGATTACGCGAAAGATGAAATGCCAATCTATGGCACAAAGATGCCGGATCTCGCAGTTCAGCCACGTTCCACAGAGGAAGTTGCTGCTGTTGTGAAGATCTGCTATGAGAATAATATTCCTGTAACACCAAGAGGAGCCGGTACAGGACTTGCAGGAGGAGCTGTTCCGCTTTACGGAGGTGTCCTCATTGATATTTCCAAGATGAACAGAATCGTTTCCTATGATATGGAAAACTTTGTAGTAAATATTGAGGCAGGTGTTCTTTTGAACGATCTTGCTTCTGACTGCCAGAGCAGAGGCATGCTGTATCCACCGGATCCAGGTGAGAAATTTGCATGTGTGGGCGGTAACGTTGCTACAAATGCAGGCGGTATGAGAGCTGTCAAATATGGTGCAACACGTGACTATGTAAGAGCAATGACAGTTGTTCTTCCTACAGGTGAGATCACACATCTTGGAGCAACCGTATCCAAGACATCTTCCGGATATTCTCTTCTGAACCTGATGATCGGATCAGAGGGAACACTTGGAATCATCACAGAGCTGACTCTGAAGATCATTCCGGCACCAAAGAAAGTCGTATCCCTTATCATTCCTTACAAGGATCTTGATACAGCACTTTCAACAGTACCGAAATTCAAGATGGCTCATATGGATCCTCAGGCAATCGAGTTCATGGAAAGAGAGATCGTTCTTGCATCCGAGCGTTATGTTGGAAAAGCAGTATTCCCACAGAAACTGGAGGATACAGAGATCGGAGCATACCTTCTTGTTACACTGGATGGTAATTCCGAGGATGAGGTTGAAAATATGATCGATCAGGCAGCAGAGATCGTTATGGAAGCAGGTGCGATCAATGTTCTGATCGCAGATACACCAACCAGAATCAAAGATGCATGGGCTGCACGTTCTTCCTTCCTGGAAGCAATCATGGAAGAGACAAAACTTCTCGACGAGTGCGACGTTGTTGTACCTGTAAATAAAATCGCTGAGTACCTTGCATTTGTAAATAAGACAGGAGAGGAATGCGGTCTTGTGATCCGTTCATTCGGACATGCAGGAGACGGAAACCTTCATATCTATCAGTGCTCCAATGATCTGTCGGAAGAAGAATTCAAGGAGAGAGTGGATAAATTCTTTGAGATTATTTACAAAGCTGCTACAGACTGTGGCGGTCTTGTATCCGGTGAGCATGGAATCGGATCCGGAAAGATCAAATATCTGGTAGATTCTGTCGGAGAGACAAATATGGCTCTGATGGAAGGTATCAAGAGAGTATTTGATCCTAAGATGATTCTGAATCCGGGAAAGGTTTGCTACAAACTGTAAGATTTCGTATAGAGTAACAATGATGACAATGTTTGAATTAATAGGAGAATAAGATGAATATTTGTGTTTGTATTAAACAGGTGCCTGATACAAATGAAATTAAGATCGATCCGGTGAAACATACACTGATCCGTACAGGCGTACCAAGTATTGTAAATCCATTTGACACATATGCCCAGGAGGTTGGTGTCAGATTAAAAGAGAAACTCGGTGGAAGACTTGTAGTAATCACAATGGGACCTCCGCAGGCAAAGGAAGCGATCAGATCCTGCCTTTCAGTTGGAGCAGATGCAGGTTATCTGATTTCTGGAAGAAAATTCGGTGGATCCGACACACTTGCAACAAGTTATATTTTATCCGAGGCGATCAAAGCAGTAGAAGAAAAAGAGGGAGTAAAATTTGATCTGATCCTCTGCGGAAAACAGGCTATCGATGGTGATACAGCTCAGGTTGGCCCTGAGATCGCAGAGCATCTTGGAATTCCGCAGGTTACCTATGCACTGGATATTCAGGAAGTAGACGGAGATCTGCAGGTAAAACGTGAGTGTGACGCAGGATATGACATTATCTCTGTGAAACTTCCGGCAGTAGTAACTGTTGTGAAGCTTCCATATGAGCCAAGATATCCAACGTACAGAACAAGAAAAGAAGCCAGGACAAAAGAGATTCCTGTCCTTGCAGAAGCAGATCTGACAACGATTGATCTGGACCGCTGCGGACTGGGCGGTTCTCCGACAAAAGTAAAGTCTACATATACACCGGTGAGAGAGAAGACAGGTATGACGATCCGTGGTATGGGAGCAGAGGCTGCTGCAGCTAAACTTGTAGAATTGGTTCATGATGCAAAGATTTTATAGGAGGACGAGAGAATGAGTAATCTTGGTGATTATAAAAATATGTGGATATTCATTGAGACAGAGTGCGGCAAAGCCAAGAATGTCGGATATGAATTGTTGAACGCTGCAAAACCTCTGGCTGAGCAGAAAGGCTGCGAGCTGGTTGCAGTGGTTATTGGAAATAACGTGGAAGGCGTTGCAAAGGACGCAATCGCATACGGTGCAGATTCTGCAATCGTTGTGGATGGATCGGAATATGAATATTATACAACAGACGCATTTACTAATGCGATCGTTACACTGATCGAGAAACATAAACCGGAGACACTGATCATCGGAGCTACAAACAATGGCCGTGATATGGGACCGAGAGTTTCCTGCCGTATCAAGACAGGCCTGACAGCAGACTGTACAGAGATCGGCATCGATGAAGAGACCGGAAATATGGCATGGACACGTCCGACATTCGGCGGTAACCTGATGGCTACAATCATGTGTCCGGATCACCGTCCACAGATGGGAACTGTACGTCCGGGAGTGTTCAAAAAAGGTGCTTATGATGAGAGCCGTACAGGAAAGATCATCAAAGAAGATGTTCATGTTCCGGAAGAAGATATCCGTACTTCCCTCGTAAAGCGTGTACAGGAAGTTTCTGAAGCGGTTGATCTTGCCGAGGCAGAAATCATCGTTTCCGGCGGACGTGGAGTTGGATCAGCAGATAACTTTAAGATTCTCGAAGAACTTGCAGATGTACTGGGAGCTACGATCGGATGCAGCCGTGCAGTTGTAGATGCAGGCTGGAAACCGCAGGTATTTCAGGTTGGTCAGTCCGGAAAGACGGTTGCACCGAAGGTATATTTTGCAATCGGTATCTCCGGAGCTATCCAGCATTTGACGGGTATTTCAGGATCTGATACGATTATTGCAATTAACAAAGATCCGGAAGCTCCGATCTTTGATGTTTCAGACTATGGTATCGTAGGAAACCTGAACGAAGTTGTGCCGGCATTGACGGCAGCATTTAAAGAAATGAAGGAGAAATAATGAAAATCAATCTTCCGTTTTCAACAACAGGAATGATGCTTGATCTGGATGACAGTCTGGATTATGAGATACTGGAATCGGCGATTGTCTCTATGCCGAAACCGGAGAAGACAGAGGATGAACTGGTGCAGGAGGCCATGGAGCATCCCATCGGTTCTCCGAGACTGTCTGAACTTTCCAGAGGAAAGCAGAATATAGTGATCATCTGCTCAGATCATACAAGACCTGTTCCGTCTAAGCATATTATTCCATTTATGCTGAGAGAAATCAGAGAAGGAAACCCGTCCGCAGACGTTACACTTCTTATTGCGACCGGTTTCCACAGAGAGACGACCAGGGAAGAGCTGGTCAGCAAATTTGGTGAGGAGATTGTGGATCATGAGAAGATCGTGATCCATGACAGCCGGGATATTAGTCAGATGGTGGATCTCGGAGTTCTGCCATCCGGAGCACCGCTTCTGATTAATAGAGTGGCGGCCGAGGCTGATCTTCTTGTGAGCGAAGGCTTTATTGAAACCCATTTCTTTGCAGGATTTTCAGGAGGACGAAAGAGTGTCCTCCCGGGAGTCTCAAGCAAAGTGACAGTGCTTGGAAATCATTGTTCCAAATTCATCGATTCTCCGTACAGCCGTACCGGAATACTGGAGAATAACCCGATTCACCGGGATATGGTTGCTGCAAGCCGTATGGCAAAACAGCAGTATATTGTGAATGTGGTCATTGACTCTGATAAAAAGGTCGTCCATGCCGTTGCCGGAGATGCGATCAAGGCACATGAGGCAGGATGTGATTTCCTCAGAAAGTACTGTCAGGTCACACCAAAGGAGAAAGCAGATATTGCCATTTCCACAAATGGAGGATATCCTCTTGATCAGAACATGTATCAGTCCGTGAAGGGTATGACTGCAGCTGAGGCGGCAGCGAAAGAGGACGGAATTATCATTATGGTTTCAAACTGTGGCGACGGTCATGGCGGAGAGGGCTTTTATAAGGCGCTTCGGGACTGTGAGAGTCCACAGGCACTCATGGATGAGATTCTGAAAGTTCCGCAGGATAAGACGAAGCCTGACCAGTGGGAGTATCAGATCCAGATCCGGATACTGATCCAGCACAAGGTCATCTATGTAATGTGTGAAGAGTACCGCGAAATGGCAAAAGAGATGGGATTTGAAGTAGCAGCAGATGTGAATGAGGCGCTTTGGATGGCCATCGCAGAGAAAGGGCACGATGCCCACATTGCAGTGATACCGGACGGAGTATCTGTAATGGTGCATTAATTCAGGTTGCTCATATTTATTATATATTAATAGGACGGCGGTCGGATTACATTTTTGTATCCGATCGCCGGAAACAATAAAAGCAAATGCGAGGATAGCACTTGCTTTTTTTTTAACAATCATATACAATTACAATATTGCATAAGAACAGATTTTGAGGGAGATTGCCATGGATATTACCAGAGTTGCGGGAACAAAGACATATGAATATGTTTTTAACTATTTTTCTGAGCAGATCTTATCAGGGGAACTGAAGATGAATGATAAGATTCCTCCGGAGAGAGAGATTGCAGAGAAGCTCGGGGTTAGCCGTAATTCTGTCCGTGAGGTTATGCATATGCTGGAGATCAGCGGATTGATCGAATGTCTGCAGGGGAGCGGCAATTATATCCGCTGTGATACGAATGAATACATGACCCGTACAGCCAATATGGTTATGGCTCTTCTGGATATTGACTACACAGAGATCTTCTATCTGAGGCAGGGATATGAGATTGTAGCTCTGAAGCGTGCGATGGAAGAGGCAACACCCGAAGAACTGGAGAAGATGCATCAGATCCTTCTTAAGATGGATGAAGCTGTCGGAATTAAAGAGAGTACGGATCTGGATATACAGTTCCATGCAGTACTCATGGAAGCATCCCATAATCGGCTTCTGCAGATGTATTACAGTATGCTTGGGAATCTTATGGATCAGTTCATCAAGGATTTCCGCTCAAGGATACTGGTGGATAAGAGGCGCGCGGAGAATCTCCGGAAATCGCACTGGGGGATTTATAATTCACTGATGGAGAAGAACCGCAGGGCAGGAATGGAAACACTGGAGAGACACTTTGAAATCGTCGGAGAGCAACTGAGAAAATATGAAGATAAATAGATTATACTGCAAGAGGTAAATGTCCCCTTGCAGTTTTTTGTGGTGCGCCTTGCGGCGCACGTTTCTAACGGGTGAAAGTCCCTAATCCGCCCTA
>JAEDLC010000088.1 GCA_016295505.1 Dorea sp. | reverse complement strand
TTAAGAGGAAATATATCGATAAATGGGTTGCGTTATTATCAAAATTATATACGGAAGTTGAAATCTGCATATGCGCTGGAGCCATGTTCGTGAACGTCCAGGCCATCGATTTCTTCTTCTTTGGTAACACGAAGTCCGATTGTTTTGTTGATCACTGTAAATACAATGAATGCCATTACGAATACAAAAGCTGCAGTTGCGGCAACACCAAGTATCTGGGTTCCCAGGTTACATCCATCACCAAAGACACCGGTAAGAATGGTACCGAACGCACCACATACACCATGTACACTGATCGCACCGACCGGATCATCGATTTTGATCTTCTGGTCAATAATTTCAACAGAGAAGACAACGATTGCACCTGCGAGAGCACCGATGATGATGGCTTCCCACTCATTTACAACGTCACATCCGGCTGTAATTGCAACCAGACCTGCAAGAGAACCATTAAATGTCATAGATACATCCGGTTTGCCATAGCGTACCCATGTGACGATCATTGCAACCAGTGTTGCGGCTGCGGCTGCGAGGTTGGTTGTCATGGCGATATGGCCAAGGCTTGTAGTTGCGGCTGTGGTAGAACCACAGTTGAATCCGAACCAGCAGAACCATAAGATAAATACACCGAGAGCCGCAATTGGAAGATTGTGTCCCGGAATTGCTTTGGCTTTTCCGTCTTTTCCGTATTTTCCGATACGAGGTCCGAGGATCTTAGCACCAACCAGTGCGCAGATACCACCGACCATATGTACTGCAGTAGAACCGGCAAAATCGTGGAATCCCAACTCAGATAAGAAACCGCCGCCCCAGATCCAGTGTCCGGATACCGGATAGATGAAGATACTGATGGCAGCACTGTATGCCAGATAAGCTGCGAATTTTGTTCTTTCAGCCATAGAACCGGATACAATTGTTGCCGCTGTCGCACAGAAAACGGTATGGAAGATCATAAATACTCCGATTGGAAGGCCGTTGATCATTCCGTCTGCATCTGCGAGAGATGTAGGGTTAAAGAATCCTTTGATACCGATGATACCGTGAAAATCTGTTCCGTGCATGAGTGCGAATCCAAATACAAAGAAGAATAAACTTCCGAGTACAAAGTCCATCATATTTTTCATCAGGATATTTCCGGTGTTCTTTGCTCTGGTAAAACCGGCTTCGCACATTGCAAAACCAGCCTGCATGAAATATACCAGAATGGCACCGATCATTGTCCACATAATATTCATAAGCAGTCCGGCCGCTTCTGTCACGTCCATTCCACTTTCAATCAAAGCTGCTAAATCCATAAAAGTACCTCCTTAGATATCAATAAAAAGAGGAGATAATCCTGGCTTTGTTGCCTGCGTGATTATCTCCTTTGATGGGTGTTCTATATAAATTGTAGTGTGCATCAGTGATCTGCCGTACAGATGTTGTCTTATAAAGCATCTGTTCCCCGTTCTCCGGTACGGATACGAACGGCATCTTCTACCTCGTATACAAAGATCTTTCCGTCACCATACGTGCCGGTTCGGATTTCCGATACGATTTTGTCAATCAGATCCGTGGCAATTCCGGAATCAACGACGGTTTCCACTTTTACCTTTGGCAGAAGATTTACATTGTATTCTGCACCGCGATAAACTTTTTTGTGACCTTTCTGGTTGCCGTATCCCATTATATTACTTATCATAAGGCCGTTTACATGGTTTTCATCCAGTATGGACTTTAAATCTTCGAGCTTTTCCGGCTGGATGACTATTTCCAGTTTTTTCATAGCATTACCTCCCTTTGTTCCTTAGATAAAAATCAAAAAAAGGCGCTTCCCACATATAGGAAAACGCCTTTGTTTTTGATGGGTTTCATTATACACGACAAAATTGATTTGTAAATAGTAAATTTTTAAAAAGGTATTATTTTATAGAAAATGTACAGTAAAACAGAAAGTTTTGAGAAAATTTTGGCAAAAATAATTATGGCTCAAATTCTGTAAAGTCGATTGCCAGATCTTCATAAATACCGATGGGCACACTGTCACAAAATCCGTAGGTTTTCATGTCAAAATCTTCTTCGGCGTCTTTGAACCGATATACAGACACTCGCTCCTGCGCGGGGTCGATGATCCAGTATTCGTGTACTCCTGCTGTCCAGTATTTGTTCAGTTTTACAAGATAATCTCTTTTTCTGCTGGAAGATGAAACTACTTCCGCAACGAAATCAGGGGCACCGTTGACCCTCTTTTCCTCGATTCTTTTCTGATCACAGACAATGATCAGATCAGGTTCCAGCATAGTCTTATTGTCGTTGTCAAGACGGACATCTATCGGTGACAGAAGGACCTTGCAGGGGCCTTTTTTTTCACGGATGTAAGAATAGATCTGGAAAAAGAGTTCACCTATGATGGCCTGATGCCGGATAGTGGGCGGATCCTGAAAAATGAGATAACCGTCTATCAGCTCTGCATGTATACGATCAGGAAGGGCATAGTAGTCGTCCAGTGTGTAATGACCGTTTTTCGGACTGACTGTATAAGCAGGGATAGATTCACACAATCTGTCGGCATGAGAGTCCGGGTGATACTGCAGAGAATCCAGACCCAGGGCAGAGATCAGTGCGTCCATCGTGTCCAGCTGCGGATAGCGGGTTGCGCCGCTGAAGATCTTATTGATCGTTCCGAGAGAGACGCCGGATATCTCTGCCAACTGTCTGTTTGTAAGACCGAGTTCCTTTTTTCTGGCTTTTAATATATCGATATTCATGCGGGACCTCCTTGTGCCGGGATAATTGTTATATGTTTCATCTTTCAATCTGTGATTATTCTATGAAGAAAAATGGTTTATCCTTATATTGATTATTATATAAAAATATAGAAAAGTCAACCATAAAATATTATAAAAATATAAAATTACCAAAATATATAAAATACGTTGAAAAGAGGAAAACATTTGATATAATGAGAAAAGAGAATAATTTAGTTATAGAAGGAATGAATGAGCGATGGAAAACATGACAGATAAGATTTTACATATGCTGCAGGCATGGAAAATACTGATTGGAACACTGATAAAGTGGATGATTTTTTCGGTAGTCATAGGAGGGGGGATCGGAACGATTGCCAGTCTGTTTGCCCATGTTATTACATGGGTAACAGAATTTCGTATTATGAATCCATGGATGATCTTCGGTCTGCCGGTGGGTGGACTTCTGATTGTCTTTTTGTATAAGATAACAGGGCAGGGAAAGAATTCAGGAACGAATATGGTGCTTCTGGTAGTGCGCTCCGGCGAAGAGGCAGTACCGGGGAGAATTGCGCCGTTGATACTGCTGTCTACGGCAATTACGCATCTGTTCGGAGGATCTTCCGGACGAGAAGGAGCGGCTCTTCAGTTTGGTGCGAGTCTGGGAGGATGGCTCGGAAGAATTCTGCATCTGAATGAAAGTGACAAAAAGATTGTAATGCTCGCCGGGATGAGTGCGGCATTTGCTGCTCTGTTTGGGACACCGATGGCTGCTGCGATATTCCCAATGGAAGTGATCAGTGTAGGCGTCATGTATTATGCCGCACTTGTGCCATGTATGTTTTCTGCATTTATTGCACAGCAGATCTCTGTTCTGCTGAAAGTTCGGACACTGACGTCTCCGTATCCGGTTGAAAACGTACCGAAGTTTTATAGTACTGCGGGGATAAAGGCCATTCTTCTTGCGGTAGCTTTTGCATTTGCAGGAGCAGTATTTTGTGTGCTTCTCCACTGGTTTGAGGAACGCCTGAAGGAGTGGTTTGTTAATCCGTATATCCGTGTTGTTGCCGGAGGTGTAGCGGTGATCGTGCTGTATCTGATTGTAGGGACGGATGCATATCTTGGACTGGGAGGCGATATCATCGCCGGAAGTTTTGACAAACCGGCAGGTATCGAGATGTTTCTTCTTAAGATCCTGTTTACATGCCTGACTCTGTGTGCGGGATTCAAAGGCGGTGAGATTGTTCCGTCCCTGTTTATCGGTGCAACACTTGGTTCCGCGTTATCTGTTTTCCTGGGACTTCCGACAGATATCTGTGCCGCATGTGGGATGGTGGGCGTGTTCTGTGCAGTGACGAACAGTCCGATCAGTTCACTTCTCATTGCATTTGAATTATTTGGATTTGCCGGAATGCCGTTTTTCTGTATTGTAATATCCGTCAGTTATCTGCTTTCCGGATACCAGAGTCTGTATAAAGAACAGAAGATCATGTATTCAAAGACTGAAAATAAATATATTGACAGGCATACTTCTTAAGGGGAGAAAAGTTATGGCTCTGGTTGACTGGTTTTTTACTATTTGTTAGAATAATAGATGGGAAAAAGATAGGTTTAAGAAGAAACGAAAAAGTTTACAAAAGAATAAACCTGATGAGGGAGTATATAATTGAATAAGGAGGATGAACAATGCTGGATTTGACATTTGGTGAACAGGTCAAGATTATCTTAAGCCGTAAAGGCATGACAATTAAGGAACTCGCAGAACAGATTGAAAAAAGTACGGGAAAGAAAATGTCCCGTCAGAATCTGACACAGAGACTGGGCAGAGATAATTTTCAAGAGCAGGATATGCGTATGATTGCAGGAATTCTGGGATGTTCTTTTCGTTTAACGATTCTGGACGATGATACTCCGACTGAAAAAAAGGAGAAGGCGCCTTCCGTTCACGGAGCGCAGAAAGTGGCAGAAAAGCCGGAGCCGGAGATACATGAAGCGGAAACAGAAGTGTATGAGACAGCACCGGAGAGAGACATTACAGTCGGAGAACTGGTAGACATGTATGAAGGCGGATACGAAGAGATTTCACAGGATTTCGAAGAAGAAGCAGTGATTCCGATACAGGAAGAGAATGGATATGCTGCGGAGAATGAAAATGACAGATATGACATAGAGAATGGACAGCCGCTATCAACAGTCGGGAATGACGCGGAAGAGTCATATGCGGAAGAAGCGTATGAAGAGGATATCCTGCAGGAAGAGGAAATGCAGGAGGAAGCTCCGCAGGCGACAGTAGAAGAAGTGCTGGAGGAGATTGCTGCGATTGAGGCAGAGAATCAGAAGCCGGAACCAAAACCGGAGGAAAAGAAGCCGCACGGCTGGAGATCGTATTTTATGCGTCGGAAAAAACCGGAAGAGACAGTCGTGGAAAAAGCAGAGAAGCAGCCGGAAAAGGAACAGCCGGAAAGAGAACCGGCTGCAGAGGAGCAGACAGAGGATGTAGTTCTGCAGAAAACGGAAGTACAGCAGAGTGAAGAACCGGAATATGCAGACGTGACAGAGACGGAAATGACCGGAGCCGAACCAGAAGCGATACCGGGAGCGATGGATGAAGAAGTGCAGGAGGAACTGCCGGTATACGAGGAGGATCCGAATGTCGGAGAAAGGAATCCATATACCGGAAAAGAGTACGAATCTAACAGTGTCAGAATGCATCCGACAAGAATCGGCTACGTGCAGGTATATGACAGAGAGAACCATCAGTGGACAGATATGACAGAATGGGCATTCCTTGGATATCAGGAGCGAAAGAAAGCGCTTCTTGGAAAGGATTATGAACCGCCGATCTATCTGGATTAGATAAAAGAAAAGAGTGAGAACGGGTGAACTGGGAGCAGCTATTGTCGACAAAACGGAATAGAGAGAGTACGAATCGGAGTCGATATTCGAAGAATACAGATCTTCGAAGTGAATTTGAAAAAGATTACCATAGAATTATAGGAAGCGCTTCCTTTCGGCGTCTTCAGGATAAAACGCAGGTGTTTCCGCTGGATAAGAGTGATTTTATCCGCACACGACTGACACATTCTCTGGAGGTATCTTCCTTTGCAAAATCGCTCGGACAGAATATCGGAGAAAATATACTGGTATATAAGAAAGATCCCGGTTTCACACCACAGATGAAAGAGGACATCTGCAGTATTCTGCAATGTGCAGGGCTCATTCATGATATCGGGAATCCTCCGTTTGGACATTATGGAGAGGAGATTATCAGGGAATGGTTTGAGAAGAATCTTTCGTTAATGGAATATCATGGAAAGCCGGTTGATCAGGTTTTAAAACCGCAGATGCGGGAGGATTTTTACCATTTTGAAGGAAATGCGCAGGCGCTGCGTCTGGTGACGAAGCTGCATTTTCTGGTGGATGAAAGTGGTATGAATCTAACGTATGCACTGCTGAATACAATTATCAAATATCCGGTTGCATCGACAGAGATCAGACCGGATTCTGACGATATCAAAGAAAGAAAGATGGGATATTACTTTGCCGATCAGGATATCTTCCGGGAAATTGTCACGACGACAGGGGCCGGACGAAACCGGCATCCGCTTACATTTATTCTGGAAGCGGCCGATGATATTGCATATAAGACGGCAGATATTGAAGATGCGTTTGTGAAGGGCTTTTTAAGTTATCATAAGCTTCTGGAGGAACTTGCAGAGATTCAGAAAAAGGAAGAAAAATTGTATGGTGGGAATGGTGGATTCCGTCCGGCAGACAAGATGGAAGAATTGTATCGCAGAGGCCGCCAGATCAGAGTGGAAGATCCGGAAGAGTATGCGGTGAAAAACTGGATTGTCAAAGTTCAGGGATTTTTGATTGGATGTGCCACATATGGGTTTACTTCTCATTATAACGAGATTATGAGGGGAGAATATCGAAAGGATCTCTTTTTCGGCACATATGCGCAGGAGCTGATGGAACTTCTGGGCGATCTGGCATATCGTGAAGTGTTCATCTCAGAACCGATCTATCGTATGGAAGTCACAGAAGCGGTAATGCTGGATTATCTGATGGATCGATTTATGGCAGCAGTTATAAAGTATGATGACGAGACACAGAAGTTAAATTCGATTGATGAAAGAATGGTATCTTTTATATCCAGTAATTATAAAAAAGCGTACCATTATCATGCAAGAGGAAGATCTGAAGATTACAGATTGTATTTAAGAATTCTTCTGGCGACGGATTATATCTGTGGAATGACGGACAGTTATGCAAAAAGACTGTATCAGGAGCTGAAGGCAATTTTGTAAATGAATTCTGAAAAGGTATAAATTGACATTCCCGGGAATAGATTGTGATAAAGCCCAGGAATGGAAGTGAAGGATTGCAGAGATTTATTCGCTATCTGTATGAATATGAGCAGGCGAGAAGGCTTCGCAATGTAGGATTTGTTAAAGTAGAACAGGAAGATGAGGTGTGCACCGTTCACATTCACGGGAAGGGATTCCGCATGAAGGGAGAACAAAGGCTGGAAGTATCATTGTTTTACCTGGATGGTGAAGAGTGCGTGGGAATATGGCAGGGGACCGTAGAAAATATGAATCCTGCCATTAATTATCAGCTTCGATACACCCGGGAAGATACGGGTGTGCCGGAGAATTTTGAGCGGATTGACGGAATTCTTCTGGAAGATGTGGATGGACGGAGGTATGCAGCGGTCTGGGATGACCGGCCGGTGAATCCCGGGCGCATGCGTTTTTTTAAGCCGGTTTTACCACAGCCGGAAGAGCCGGTTCCGCCGTTCCCCGAGAACACGCCGGAGGAGATCACGGATCTGGATGA
>JAEDLC010000087.1 GCA_016295505.1 Dorea sp. | reverse complement strand
AAACACTTGGAATCAAAGATGAGGAGCTGCGCCCTCGTGATCATTCTCCGGAAGAACTCTGCTTCTACAGTCGTGCGACAACAGATGTGGAATTCCTGTTCCCGTTTGGATGGGGCGAACTCTGGGGTATTGCTGACAGAACGGATTATGACCTTACACAGCATCAGAATGTGTCTAAGCAGGATATGTCTTATTTTGACGATACAAAGAATGAGAAATATATTCCATATGTAATTGAACCATCACTGGGAGCTGACCGTATGGTACTTGCATTCCTCTGCAGTGCATATGATGAAGAGGAGCTGGAAGGCGGAGATGTAAGAACGGTTCTTCATTTCCATCCTGCACTTGCTCCGATTAAGATCGGTGTACTTCCGCTTTCCAAGAAGCTGAATGAAGGTGCTGAAAAGGTATATACTCAGCTCTGCAAAAAGTATAACTGTGAATACGATGACCGTGGAAATATCGGAAAACGTTATCGCCGTCAGGATGAGATTGGTACTCCGTTCTGTGTTACTTATGATTTTGAATCAGAGACAGATGGAGCGGTAACTGTTCGTGACAGAGATACCATGGAGCAGGAAAGAATTAAGATTGAAGATCTGGACGCTTACTTTGCAAAGAAGTTTGAGTGGTAAGATACAGGGAGATATAAAAATCCAGGATCGGAATTATCCGGATCCTGGATTTTTTTGTCCTGACGGACGGACCGTCAGGACAATACACTTTATATAGATTATGTAATAATTATTCTGCACTTTCAGTTGTTTTGTTTGCGTAGTATTCAGGATGCAGTCTTCTGTCTCTGAATTCAGCTGCTGCTGTAAAGAGAACGTCGGTAGAAGAGTTCAGACCTGTTTCACAGGAATCCTGAATTACACCGATGATGAAACCAACACCTACAACCTGCATAGCAATCTCAGATGGGATTCCAAACAAGCCACAGGCCATAGGGATCAGGAGCAGAGAACCGCCGGCAACACCGGAAGCACCGGCTGCACTGAGTGCTGCAAGTACGCAGAGGATGAGAGCGGTACCAAAGTCTACACTGATTCCAACGGTATGAGCAGCTGACAAAGCCATGACGGAGATTGTGATAGCTGCACCGGCCATGTTGATTGTAGCACCAAGTGGAATAGAGATGGAGTACTGTTCTTCGTCTAATCCCAGTTCTTCACAAAGTTCCATATTAACAGGAATATTAGCTGCAGAACTACGTGTAAAGAATGCGGTGATAAAGCTCTTGGTCAGACACTTGAATACCAGTGGATATGGATTCTTTCTGATACAGAGGAATACGATGATCGGATTCATAACCAATGCAACGAATGCCATACTTCCGACCAGTACAAGGATCAGTCTTCCGTAAGATAACAGAGCACTGAGTCCGGATGCAGAGATAACGTTGAAGATTAATCCCATGATACCAAACGGAGCAAAACTGATAACCCACTTAACGGCAGTGGAGATGGCTCCTGCAAAATCATCGAGTATCTTTTTGGTGTTGTCAGAAGCACATTTCAGAGCAATACCAAAGATACATGCCCATGCAAGGATACCGATGTAGTTGGCATTCACAATGGAAGCAACCGGATTAGATACAACGTTCATCAATAAGTTCTTTAATACTTCGCCTACACCACTCGGAGGAGCCAGTTCTTCGCCGGCTGCTTCTGCCAGTGTAAGAGTTACAGGGAACAGTTTACATGCAACTACGGATACGAGTGCTGAGAACAGGTTACCTACCATGTAGAGCATAACAATGAAGCCCATGTTTGTTTTCTGTCCTTCTCCCATGTGTGCAAGAGCGCTCATTACAAGGAAGAATACCAGAAGTGGAGCGATAGCCTTTAATGCGCCAACAAAAAGGTCCCCAAGAATAGCGATTACTGTCACTTTTGGAATTACAAGTCCAAGAATGATACCAATGATGAGACCACAGATGATTCTCAGAACAAGACTGATGCTGTTCCATTTTTGAATTACATTTTTCATGTTGTGTTTTCGCAGATTGCATACCTGAAACCATACCAGAAGCAGGCGTGATATCTGCTTTTACCTCTCTTTCTCTTTTTTTGATTGATTTCCCCTTGTCAGTATCAACATATTACAAGGCAAAATGCTGAAAATATTGTTCGCTTTGCTGGAAATGTTGATAATGACAAAAAAATTATACAAAATAAAATTGCGTTTGTAAATAGAGAATGGTGAAAATGACATAAAAAAGAGAAAAACAATGTGAAATAATTGTCAAAAAACACAAAAATAGTAGAAAACAGGTTGTGTATATTAGTTAAGAGTGCTATAATTACAACGTTAAGTGAGAAGATGCTGTCTGGGGAGATGGCTGAAACGGGAGGTTGATTAAAATGAGCGAAAGAAATGATGGATTGATGTGGGCACTGGTGAAGGAAAAACCAGAAGAGGGTCTGTGGATGAAAAGAGTCCCGATTCCGGAAGTGGGACCGAATGATGTAAAGATCAAGATTCATAAGACAGCTATCTGTGGAACGGACGTTCATATCTATCAGTGGAATGACTGGGCACAGCATACGATTCCGGTCGGACTTACTGCCGGACATGAGTATGTCGGAGAAGTGTGTGAAGTGGGAGAAGGTGTCAAAGGATTTAAGATTGGAGATCTGGTATCCGGAGAAGGTCATATTACCTGCGGAAAATGCAGAAACTGTCTGGAAGGTCATAAAGAGAACTGTAAAGATGCAAAGGGTGTTGGAGTTAACAGAAACGGAGCATTTGCAGAATATCTTGTAATTCCGTCTTCTAACGTATGGCCATGTAATCCGAATATTCCGGAAGAAATGTATGCAATCTTTGATCCGTTTGGAAATGCGACTCACACAGCACTTTCTTATGATATGCTTGGGGAAGATGTGCTGATCGCAGGAGCCGGCCCGATTGGATGTATGGCAGCGGCAATTGCAAAGTTTTCCGGTGCAAGACATGTGGTTGTAACGGATCTGAATCCGTATCGTCTGGATCTGGCCAAGAAACTTGGAGCAACAAGAGTTGTAAATCTGAAAGATGAGAATCTGAAAGATGTGATGAAAGAGATCGGTATGACAGAAGGCTTTGATGTAGGTCTTGAGATGTCCGGTTCACAGATCGCGCTTCATGACATGATCCATAACATGAAGCATGGAGGAAATATTGCACTTCTGGGACTTCAGAGAACAGATGCAAAAGTTGACCTTGAAACCGTTATCTTCAACGGACTGAATCTGCGTGGTATCTATGGAAGAAAGGTATGGGATACTTGGTATAAGATGTCAACAATGATTCAGGCAGGACTTGATATTTCTCCGATCATTACACACCATTTTGATATCAAAGATTACGAAAAAGGTTTTGAGGCAATGATTTCCGGACAGTCAGGAAAGGTAATTCTGGACTGGGCACATGTAAATGATTAAACACTGAATGTTGAAAGAAGGATGAAGACAATGGCACGTAAAAATGATATTTTAAGTATCTATACAAAAGAGGTAGAAGGCATTAAAGAAGCAGGATTGTTCAAAGGGGAAGCGCCGTTTGTATCTCCACAGGGAGCAAGAGTGAAGATGGAAGACGGAAGAGAACTTCTGTGTATGTGTGCGAACAACTATCTGGGACTTGGAGACAGCCCGCGTCTGATCGAAGCTGCTAAGAAGACTTATGATGAAAAAGGATATGGAGTTGCATCTGTTCGTTTTATCTGTGGAACACAGGACATTCATAAGAAACTTGAGAAGAAGATATCTGACTTTCTGGGAACGGATGATACGATTCTCTATTCTTCCTGTTTTGATGCGAACGGAGGTCTGTTTGAGACGATTCTTACAGCAGAAGATGCAGTTATCAGCGATGAACTGAATCATGCATCTATCATCGATGGTGTTCGTTTGTGTAAGGCAAAACGTTTCCGTTATAAAAACAACGATATGGAAGATCTGGAAGCAAAATTAAAAGAAGCTGATGAGGCTGGTGCAAGAATTAAACTGATCGCTACAGACGGTGTGTTCTCTATGGACGGTATCATCTGTAACCTGAAAGGTGTATGTGATCTTGCAGATAAGTATAATGCACTGGTTATGGTGGATGACAGTCATGCAGTTGGATTTGTCGGAAAGAAAGGACGCGGAACCGCAGAATACTGTGGAGTAGAAGGTCGTGTTGATATTATCACCGGAACACTTGGAAAAGCGCTCGGCGGAGCTTCCGGCGGATATACTTCCGGAAGAAAAGAGATCATTGATCTTCTGCGTCAGAGAAGCCGTCCGTATCTGTTCTCTAATTCACTTGCTCCGGCAATTGCAGGCGCAAGCCTTGAACTCTTTAATATGCTGGAAGAGAGTACAGAACTGCGTGATCATCTGGAAGAGGTTACGGCATATTATCGTAAAGAACTGGTAGACAACGGATTTGATATTATTCCGGGAACACATCCATGTGTACCAGTTATGCTGTATGATGAAAAAACAGCAGCTGAATTTGCAAAACGTATGATGGCAAAGGGTGTATATGTAGTTGCATTCTCTTATCCGGTAGTACCAAAGGGAAAAGCAAGAATCCGTACACAGGTATGTGCAAGTCATACAAAAGAGGATATCGATTTCATTGTGAAGTGCTTCAAAGAAGTAAGAGAAGAGATGGGACTGAAATAGTACAGGAACCATATAAAATTTAAAAGACGAAGCAGCATGCAGCATTTTTCTAAAGTGTCGCATGCTGTTTCCACGATTTGTGGTATAATATATATACGAATCTGAAAGAGGTATGAAAGGAGAATCGGTATTATGGAAAGTAATAATGTATGGAAAGCATACAGTGAGGAACAGCAGAAAGAGCTGAATCAGATCAATGAAAAGTATAAAGTATGCCTGGATGAGGGAAAGACAGAGCGTGAATGTGTGGATCTGACTGTTCGCGAGATCGAAGCGAAAGGGTATCGCAATCTGAAGGAAGTAAAAGAACCTCTTCAGCCAGGGGATAAGGTATATGCGGTGTGCATGGGAAAGAGTATTGCGATGTTCCAGATTGGAAAACAGCCACTGGAAAATGGATTGAATATTCTTGGAGCACACATTGATTCCCCGAGAATCGATGTAAAACAGAATCCGTTATATGAAAGCGAAGAACTGGTATATCTTGATACACATTATTACGGAGGCATCAAGAAATATCAGTGGGTGACAATTCCTCTGGCACTTCACGGTGTGATCGCTAAAAAGGACGGCACTGTTGAAAAAGTAAGCATCGGTGAAAAAGAAGACGATCCGGTGTTTGTTGTGACAGACCTTCTGGTACATCTGGCTGCTCAGCAGATGGAGAAAAAAGCTGGAGCAGTGATCGAAGGCGAAAAGCTGGATCTTCTGTTCGGAAGCCGTCCGGTTGCAGATGATGAGACACTGGATGAGAAGGAAAAAGAAACGGTTAAGGCAAATGTGATGCGCATCCTTACTGAGTATTACGGAATGGAGGAAGAAGATTTCCTGTCTGCAGAACTGGAGATCGTGCCTGCCGGAAGAGCAAGAGATTGCGGAATCGACAGAAGTATGGTACTGGCATATGGACAGGATGACCGTGTCTGCGCATTTACATCCCTTTTTGCCATGATGGATGTGGAAGATGTGGACAGAACTTCCTGCTGTATTCTGGTAGACAAAGAGGAAATCGGAAGTGTCGGTGCGACAGGTATGCATTCCCGGTTCTTTGAAAATGTGATCGCGGAACTGGTGGCTCTTACAGATGGAGAATCTGAATTAAAGGTTCGTCGTGCACTTCAGAATTCAAGAATGCTCTCTTCTGATGTCAGTGCTGCTTATGACCCGATGTTCCCGGAAGCATTTGAGAAGAGAAGCACAGCATTCTTTGGAAAAGGACTGGTATTCAATAAGTTTACCGGAAGCCGTGGAAAGAACGGATCCAATGATGCCAATGCAGAATATCTTGCAAAAATCCGCAGGGCAATGGAAACGGATGGTATTGCATATCAGTTTGCAGAGCTTGGAAAGGTTGACGTTGGCGGAGGCGGAACAATCGCCTACATTATGGCAAACTATGGCATGGAAGTGATTGACAGCGGAGTGCCTGTTATGAGTATGCATGCGCCGTGGGAAGTGACCAGTAAAGCTGATATTTATGAAGCATATAAAGGATACAAGGCGTTTTTACGCAATATATAATGTAGTTGTGTTTTGCAGGAAATGTGCCGGCATAAGCGAGAGCTTGGCCGGCACATTTCTGTCAGTGGAAATATCCTTGTCAGCATTGTGCAAAATGCCTAGAAATGCTGGAAAATTTAGGGCGAAAAGTTCTGGTGCAACTATTGACGAATACTGGCAAAACCAGTAAAATATTATGTGCGACTTAGAAAATTTTGTTTTAGGAGGTCATGACAAGATGGCAAAATGGGTTTATATGTTTACAGAAGGTAACGCAACCATGAGAAACCTGCTTGGTGGAAAAGGTGCGAACCTCGCTGAGATGACAAGCTTAGGTCTTCCGGTACCACAGGGCTTCACAATCACAACAGAAGCTTGTACACAGTACTACGAAGATGGAAGAACAATCAATGACGAGATCATGGAACAGATTATGGAAGCCATTGATAAGATGGAAGAGATTACAGGCAAGAAGTTTGGTGACAGTGAGAATCCGCTTCTCGTATCTGTACGTTCCGGTGCAAGAGCTTCTATGCCTGGTATGATGGATACAATCCTGAACCTGGGTCTTAATGAGACTGTTGTTAATGTTATTGCTGAAAAATCCGGCAATCCACGTTGGGCTTGGGACTGCTACAGAAGATTCATCCAGATGTATTCTGACGTAGTTATGGAAGTTGGTAAGAAATACTTCGAAGAGCTGATCGACAAGATGAAAGCTGAAAGAGGCGTTACATTTGACGTTGAACTGACAGCTGATGACCTGAAGGAGCTGGCTTCTCAGTTCAAGGCTGAATATAAAGAAAAAATTGGTGCAGACTTCCCGGATGATCCGAAGGAACAGTTAATGGGAGCAGTAAAAGCTGTATTCCGTTCATGGGACAACCCACGTGCCAATGTATATCGTCGTGACAATGATATTCCATATTCCTGGGGAACTGCTGTTAACGTACAGTCTATGGCTTTCGGTAATATGGGTGATGACTGTGGTACAGGTGTTGCATTTACACGTGATCCTGCTACAGGAGAAAAGAAACTGATGGGTGAATTCCTGATCAATGCTCAGGGTGAAGACGTAGTTGCCGGTGTTCGTACACCAATGCCAATTGCTAAGATGGAAGAAGAATTCCCGGAAGCATTTGCTCAGTTTACACAGGTTTGCAAGACTCTGGAAACTCATTACAGAGATATGCAGGATATGGAGTTCACTGTTGAGAATAAGAAACTGTACATGCTGCAGACACGTAATGGTAAGAGAACAGCTCAGGCTGCTCTGAAGATTGCATGTGACCTTGTTGATGAAGGTATGAGAACAGAGGAAGAAGCTGTTGCAATGATCGATCCACGTAACCTGGATACACTGCTTCATCCACAGTTCGACGCTGCTGCACTGAAGGCTGCTACACCAATGGGCAAAGGTCTTGGAGCATCTCCGGGAGCTGCTTGCGGTAAGATCGTATTTACAGCAGACGATGCTGTAGAGTGGGCTGCAAGAGGAGAAAAGGTTGTTCTGGTTCGTCTTGAGACATCTCCGGAAGATATCACAGGTATGAAGTCTG
>JAEDLC010000086.1 GCA_016295505.1 Dorea sp. | reverse complement strand
GGATTCACCTTTTCATCGATCCAGGAATATCCCTGCTTATAGGAACAGATGACATCTACTTCTGACACTGCACCTTTTCTCAAAACGTTTTCCCGTATCTCATCTTCAAGTTCTGCTCTTACTTTTTTGTCCTCGCTGACTGCAGCAAAGATTCTGATCCGATCACCCGCTTCTATCTTCGGATAGACCTCTTTTTCCAGAATCTCTCTGAGTTCATCCACTTCCCAGGCAATGTCATATTCCTTTTCATAGATCAGTTCATCATCTTTGTATCCTGCAAATGTAGTATCCGGGAAACAGCTTTCAACCGCATCTCTTCGGCTGTTCAGCGTTGCATCCACATAGGCTGCTGCCCCTTCTTTCTTCCCCGCCGCCTCCAGATAAGCAAGTTGTCCGTCCAGTGTCTGCATCGCAAACCCTTCGGCGATTTCCTCCAGTCGGTCTACCCAGGTATCAAACGCTCCCTGAAGCGGAAATGTCTCGCACAACATTCCAATTCCCGACTCCAGCGCTTCTCCGTTTCCTGCTATATACACCTTCACTCCGTTCTGCGTGTCTTCGTAGGATACCGAAAACTCCTCTCCGTCAACAAATATAATTTCATTCCCGGGCAGCGAACATTCTCTTAAAAGAATATCCTCATATCCGGTCGTCTCCATTCCCAGACGGAACGCCACATTAACCGCTGCCGCAAATTGAGCATCCGACGCACCTTCCCGCAAAACCAGATGAACATCCATCCGATCCGGCAGTTCATCCAGATTGTCATCCTTCAGAAACGATCCTTTGGAAAAGATACATTCCAGTCCCTTCCTCTTTCTCCGATCCTGCTCCGGTATCGGCAAAGGAGAATCTGAAGAAGCCACATATCCTTCCGGAATCATACTCGCTTCCCTCTCAGGGATGGGCTGTAATTCAGTCATGTCCGTAATTGCATCCGGAACCGGAAGCCCCTCCCCCCATGTTGTGACCGGAAACACAGCTGCTTCACACAAAAATCCCAGAGCTCTTGCATATTCAATCGCGGCTTTTTTATATTGAAAGTCTCTGTCTTTTGTCAAAGCAATCTTGTCATTGAATTGATACTTCAAACTTCTCTCTCCTCTCCATATATTTTTATCATCTGTTTTATCTTAAAACATAACCTTTATCGCACTATATCCCGTACATGATTTTGTACTACGGTACCGTACCATGTACTGTACTATATTCCTAATTATATCTGCACAAGTTCATCTTGTCAACCAATTAACGATATGATAAAGTAAAATACAGAAAGAAGAGGTGCACAAAACAATGGATACACAAAAAAAGAACGCAAAAGATAAAATAATCGAAGTTGCATGGAAATTATTTCTTGAAAAAGGATACGAAGAGACAACTTTAAATGATATTCTCAAAGAATCAGAAACTTCACGCAGTGGTTTTTATCATCACTTCCACGCAAAAGAAGATCTGCTTTTCCGAATGGCATCATTCTTTGATTCCAACTACTCAGACTGGCTGGAGACCATCGATGCTGACCTGAGTGCTGCCGACAAATTACTGGCATTTGATAAGTATACTTCAAGATTACTCGAAGATTCTCCCTACCGCATTTTTTTGCCACAATTATACGGATATGAGGTTATGAGTTCCAGTGAACGCTTTATTCTCAGCGAAAATCGTCCATACTACCAGGTTGTATTATCTCTGTTCCAGGAGGGTCAGAAAGACGGAACCATATCATCCGAACGTTCCGCCAATGATTACACACACACCTATGCACGAATTCAGCGTGGAGTTGTCTATTGCTGGCTGCTGGAACGCTGCTCGTATTCGCTGGCAGATGAATCACAGAATATGATTCGATTATTTATTGATTCTCTCAAAATCACCCAATAAAACCAAAGACAGCCGTTGCCTGTATTCCTTCATTTTCAGGATCACTGACAACGGCTGTCTTTGATTTTATTGCTTTTTATAAATATGATAAAACTCTTCTATCTGTTTATCCAGCATCCGCAAGGCCTCTTCCACATCACTTTCTTCCTGATATTTGCTGAGCAGAAAGTAGATAGGTGCATAAAAGTTTACAGCAACCACTTCCGGGTCTGCCTCCCGGAATGCACCCTGCCGGATCATCTCCGCAAACAGTTCTGTCTGATACCGGATACTCTGTTCAAAAAAGATACTTCTGTATATATTATAGATTTCCCGGTTCTGATATTGTTCCATCTGAGACAGACGCCAGAAGCGGGACATAAATTCATCTTTCAGATAAAACAGAAAAGCCTTGCGGCTGATTTCCTGTAATTCCTGTAAGGAAAGATCTTTGTATGCTGTCATCACAGAGTCCTCGTCAATATCCTGCGGAATCCCAAGCGTACCTGACAATTCTTCCATGCGGCCTTTCATCTGATCCACGATTGCATCCAGAATCTCCTGTTTGCTTTTAAAATGTTTATAGATAGAGCTGTCCTTGATCCCCACTGCATCTGCGATATTTTTCACAGTGGTTCCCTTAAATCCCTGTACGGAGAACAGAGTCAATGCTTCATCCACGATTCTTTCTTTGGTATTCATCCCTTAATCATCTCCCAGCAAACGTCTTACTTCATTTTCCTGTTCAAACAGCACGCAGCCTCCGATATGCTCCCGTTCCAGATGCCCCTCTTCCCGGAGCCTTACAAATAACGGAGAATTCAGTGCCTCTTTCAAAGACATCGTTTTCAGGCTGGTATCGGAATACGGAGAAAACGGACATGGCTCTGCTCCACCGGCTGCATTAATGTGAAAGAAGCCTCTTCCTGCCGCCAGACATCCGCCTGAGCTCTTTTCATCTCCCGGGAATGATACAAATACCATATCTTCCCGTTCCGTTCTGATCTGATCCAGCCTCTGATTCATTCTGTCTCTGTCTGCATCTTCCAAAGCCAGGTTCCGGGTGTTGCCATCTACAGGTACATATTCTACATATACCACACCTTTGCACCCCTTATCTGATAACTTATGCAGAAACGAATCCGACAACGCTTCTTCCATATTGTCCTTATGTACTGTCACAGATGCCGCATACAGAATGCCTTCTTTTTTGCATCTTTCCATATGATGCACCAGCATCTGATATGTCCCGGCTCCACGTCTTGTATCCGTTGTCTGTTCATCCCCTTCGATACTGAATACCGGTATCAGATTCCGGTTCTTCTCAAAGATCATAAAAATCGAATCTTTCATCAATGTTCCGTTCGTAAAAACCGGGAACAGAATCTTTTTCTGCTTTCCGGCTGCCTCCAGGACTTCCGGACGAATCGTCGGTTCTCCGCCTGCGAGCAGGACAAAACCAATTCCAAGCTCCGCCGCTTCATCAAAGATCCGCTTCCACTCCTCTGCCCGCAGGCTTCCGTTCTCGCAGGTTCCCCGATCATGACAGCTGTGATTCGCCCTTGCGTAACAGCCTTTACAATGCAGATTACACTGATTCGTGATACTTGCGATCAGAAACGGCGGAATGTGTGTTCCTTCCTCTTCCTGTGTCCTTCGAATCTCCCTCGCCCGCCTGCTGTCCTTTGCATACTGCATCATAAAGATACTTTCCTTTGGATTCTGCAGCGAGGCCTTCAGAATCCCCTTTATAATTCGATCCACACCGTGACTTAGATATTCTTCAAGATTCCATTCTGACATATTTTATCTCCCTTCATTATTCTCCTTCCAAAGCAGAAAAAGCTAGTGCTTACTAGCTTTATTATAAGGCTAGTAAGCACTAGCT
Organism: Dorea sp.; assembly: GCA_016295505.1. GTDB lineage: Bacteria > Bacillota > Clostridia > Lachnospirales > Lachnospiraceae > Dorea_A. The sequence goes on along the minus strand of JAEDLC010000086.1, from coordinate 3,970 downwards.
GTCAATATTGAATTTTATACAGAAGAGAAACATCAATCCTTTCAGCATTTTCCTGCCCAACAGTTTAACAAGACTTTACACTTTAATAATTCTCATTTTCTCAATATCTACAATGCAATGTCTTCTATCGATATTCCTAAAGAAGACAGTTTCGCTGTCACAACTTTAATCTGGTAATCTAGTTCTGAATTTTCATAACCACCATTTGCTTTTTTTATCCTTTGTAAATCTGTATATTTATCAATGGTAATCGAAATCAGTTCTTCTCTTGTCATCTCATCGCTCATCCTTTCATACCCCTTTCTAATGTTTTATATTTACATTATAGGGTTTTGCTAAAAAGTGTAAAGCCTTATTAAACTTTCTTTCAAAAAAATAGTGCAGGTAATATTCCTATCACCCACACTATTTTCCCTATATTATTTCTGAACAATATTAATGATCTTCTTCGGAACATAGATCTCTTTTACGATCGTTCCTGTCAACTTATCTGCAATTGCTTCTTTTCCCGCTGCAATCGCATCTTCTTTGGAGATATCTGCTGAGATGGAGATGACTGCTTTGGTCTTACCATTGATCTGTACCGGCACCTCAATCTCATCATCCTTCATAGCCTCTTCATCATAGGTCGGCCATCCGGCTGTGAATACACTGCCCTCATGTCCCAACTGTTCCCAGATCTCCTCTGCAATATGCGGAGCAAATGGAGACAAAAGCACTGCCATGGTAGAAAGGGTTTCTTTATCGATACCTCCTTCTTTCTTGGCGATCTCAATCAGCTTATTGTTGTGCTCCATGAATCCGGAGATTGCTGTATTCAGGCTGAAGCTTTCCAGACGTTTGGTGATATCGCACACCAGTCTGTGACGCTCTTTGATCATCTCTTTAGTCGGCTGAACGTCTGCATCCTTGCTGTCCATCACCAGATTCCATACACGTTTCAGGAAGCGGTTTACACCGTCGATTCCACGGTCATCCCACTCTGCATCCAGTTCCGGCGGTCCCACGAACAGCTCATACATTCTCAGGGAATCACAGCCGTAATCTCTTACAAGATCATCCGGAGATACGACATTTCCCTTGGATTTACTCATCTTGATACCGTTCTTACCGGTGATCATTCCCTGATTGAACAGTTTCTGGAACGGCTCATCAAAGTCTACCACACCGATATCATATAAGAACTTCGTATAGAAACGGGAATACAGAAGGTGAAGTACGGCATGCTCTACACCACCGATATACATATCTACCGGAAGCATCTCGTCTGCTTTTTCTCTGGATACCAGTTCTTTATCATTGTGATTATCTACATAACGAAGGAAATACCAGGAAGATCCTGCCCACTGCGGCATCGTATTGGTCTCTCGTTTTGCCGGTTTTCCACATACAGGACAAGTACAGTTTACCCATTCTTCAATACCTGCAAGTGGTGATTCACCGGTTCCTGTCGGCTCATAGGATTCTACCTCCGGCAGACGAAGCGGTAATTCTTCCTCCGGCACCGGTACACATCCACAATCCGGACAGTGTACGATCGGGATCGGCTCGCCCCAGTAACGCTGACGGGAGAATACCCAGTCACGCAGCTTGTAGTTCACTGTTGCACGTCCGATACCACGCTCCTCGATAATGTGTGGTGCCTCCTTCTTAAGAACAGCAGACTCCATACCATTCCACTCGCCGGAATTGATCATGGTTCCGGAAGCTTCTGTATATGCTTCTGTCATATTTTCAATTTCTTTACCGTCTTTTGCGATAACCTGAATGATCGGAATACCAAACTTGGTTGCGAACTCAAAGTCACGGTCATCATGTGCAGGTACACACATGATTGCCCCTGTACCATAATCAGCAAGTACATAATCAGACAGCCAGATTGGTGTCTTTTCTCCATTTAACGGGTTGATCGCATAGCTTCCGGTAAATACACCTGTCTTTTCCTTATCCTGCATACGATCGACATTAGACTTCATGGAAGCTTCAAAAATATACTTTTCTACAGCATCTCTTGTCTCATCTGTTGCAAGGCTCTTCGCAAGTTCGTGCTCCGGTGCAAGAACCATAAATGTCGCACCATACAGTGTATCCGGTCTTGTGGTATAGACCGTAATCTTCTCTTCTCTGCCTTCTACCGGGAAATCAACCTCTGCACCGTAGGATTTTCCGATCCAGTCAGCCTGCATCTTTTTCACCTTTTCCGGCCAGTCCAGTTTATCCAGATCGTTTAAAAGTCTGTCCGCATATTTGGTAATGCGAAGCATCCACTGACGAAGATTCTTCTTGGTTACCTCTGTACCACAGCGTTCACATTTTCCATTTACGACCTCTTCATTTGCAAGACCTGTCTTACAGGACGGACACCAGTTGATCGGGAATTCCTTCTCATAAGCAAGACCTTCCTTGAACATCTTTACAAAGATCCACTGTGTCCATTTATAGAATTCCGGATCTGTCGTATTCACTTCTCTGTCCCAGTCATACAGCGCAGCGATCTCATTGATCTGACGTTTGATATTCTTAATATTCTCTTCTGTAGAGATTGCCGGATGCACACCCATCTTAATCGCATAGTTTTCTGCCGGAAGGCCAAATGCATCCCATCCCATTGGATGGATAATATAATATCCCTGCTGCAGTTTATAACGGCTCCATACATCAGAGATTACATATCCTCTCCAATGTCCTACGTGAAGACCATTTCCTGACGGATATGGAAACATATCCAGACAGTAATACTTCTGTTTCTTATTGCCATTCTCATCATATTGAACGTTTACCGGGTTTTCTTCCCATTTTTCACGCCATTTTTTTTCGATTGCCTTATGATTATAAGGTACTTTTGACATTTTTCTGTTCCTCCTGTTTTTTCTTCCTGGTATGTTCACACGTAACAAAAGCCTTTTCATCTCTTAAGAGACGAAAAGGCTGAATTTCCGTGGTACCACTCTTCTTCACTGACGGTTTCCGTCCAGTGCACTCATCTTCTTCTGTAACGGGAAGGGCCCGCTTCTGCCTACGCTCTCATTCAGCAGAAGAACTCAGAGGCGAGTTGGGAGATTACGCTTGCTGCCTTGCACCATCCGGCAGTTCTCTGAAAACGATAGGCTCTTAATACTCCTCTTCAACGTTTCTCATTTATATATTTGCCTATATATTATAAGAAGAATGTTAAAATAAGTCAACCCCCAACCACAACTATCTTGCATTATTTTCCAAAGTCAGGATGCAATTTCCTGATCTTCGTATATCGTCTCAGATAGTTAAAAATATCTAATTTTTAGGTTGTTCACGAGTAATGTTTAGTGTATAATGGATATAAGCAATTTATACTGATGGAGATCAGTAAATATGATACATAAAGGAGAGTGTTTACCATGGTTAATTTATTAGCAGGCCCAAAGGGGACAGGAAAGACACAGCAAATGATTGAACAGGCCAATGCACAGGCTAAAAAATGTAATGGAAATGTCGTATTTATCAAAAAGACACATCGCGATACCGCAAGTGTTGCATTTGATATTCGCACAATCTGCATGGATGATTTCCCGGCCATCACAAATATTGATGAATATATCGGGTTCTTATATGGTATGTACAGTTCAAACCACGACATTGAGTGTGTGTTCATTGATGGCATTTTAAAACATGCCGATATTTCATTGGAGAGTATCCCTACATTCATCGAAAGACTGAAAAAGATCTCTAAAGAATGTGGAATCGAATTCTATGTAAGCATCAGTGCAAGCAAAGATGATCTTGCAAATGTTTCAGCAGAAGGATGCACCTATCTGAATTAATGATTTGACAGTAATGAAAGGAATATCAGGCAGTCCATCCGTGGGCTGCCTTTTTTACGGTAAGATAAATTGAGTGGAATAAAAGATGTAAAACGAAGAAACGCAAGAAGGAGAAGACGAAAAAAACAGCGCCACCTGCTCGTACTTTTTCTTCTCCTGGCACTTTTTAT
>JAEDLC010000085.1 GCA_016295505.1 Dorea sp. | reverse complement strand
TTACTTTACTTCGATCCCATTTACTTCCAGATGATCGTCGATTGCGATGACCAGGCAGCGTCTGCCGTCGATTTCCCGGGTTTCCACCAGATCTGAGCGTTCCGGATTCACTTTTATGATGATATCCGGTGTTTCGATCTGGAAGGTTCTGGCGCTGGCGATATTGGATGCCAGAAGTGTTTTGTGTTCGCCGACGGTTTCTTCATACTCTTTGTCAAAGGATTCAAGCTTTTCTTCAGACACACCACTTCTGGATAAGAGCTTTCTGACATCGGGTTTGGATAATTCCAGTGGTTCCGGTTCTTCTTTGGATTCTTCCAGCATTTCATTCAGATTGTCGTGGATGTTGCGGACAACTTCATAATCGCAGTCCTCTCCCAGAGTATCGCTGATGATGGCCTGAAAGGTGGTCTTCTGATCACCGGCAGTCAGCGGAATGGCGGCGCCGAGAACGTTGGCGATAAAGGCAGGCTGAAGCTCTTCCGGCTTTTTTGTATAATACAGGACGCCATGCAGGTCGGTGGCGCGATCCTGAAATGCAGGGAAGAGGAAGCCTTTTACCGGAGCGTCTACAATCCAGTCACGGATGCGGTCTTCTATATTATTGGTAGCAGCATTGTAGGTCAGTCCGGCTTTTGTAAGATTGACCGGGCAGATGCTGCATAAGATATGATCGTAGACGGTTTCGGAGGCATCGAACATCTCCATGCCGTCTTTGGCTACTCCCGGAACATCATAGACTGCATGAATCAGTACAATAAAATAATTCTCACCATATTCATAGTTTTCGATTACTTTATCATAGAATTCATCCAGAAGCAGATCGTCTTCCAGCTTGCTGTCGCGAAGCTTTAACAGGAATTCCTGGGTTCCTCCATTTAACTCCTGCTCCAGAGGAAATTCCATATTGATCAGATTTTTTCCGAGCGTGCCGGAGAGCGTGTGTTTAAATATGTCAAAATATTTGAAAGCCTCTTCCTCCGGCAGGGAAAGAAAGGCCTTTTTCATCTCCATTTTTTTCTCTTTTTCATGATCCACATAGCAGCCACAGATACGGGTGATCGCACAGTTTTCCGGAGTAAACTGCTTGCGGATTTCCAGTACTTCTTTTTTGTTCATCATGTACACTTCCTTTTTCAGACTGTATCCAATCTTAGCATATTCAAATGTATTTTACAATATTTCCAAAAGGTAGTTTTGAGAAAGATACAGGAGAAGATCCCTTTTAGAAATGCTGTAAATTTCCGTTGTAAAGCGTGAGTAAGACAAGTATAATATAAGAAGAAATATGTCAAAATAAGAAAAGAGAGGGTAAACAAATGGGAAATATATTTGACATTTTAGGACCTGTTATGGTAGGTCCGTCCAGTTCCCACACAGCAGGAGCAGCACGTATCGGTCTGATTGCAAGACAGCTCTTTGGAAGACAGCCTGAGAAGGCAACCGTATATCTGCATGGTTCATTTGCCGCAACGGGGAAAGGACATGGAACGGATAAAGCTTTGATCGCGGGGCTTTTGGGGATGCTCCCGGATGATATGAGGATTCCGTCCAGCTTTGAAGTGGCACATGAAGAGGGAATGGAATTCACGATCCAGAATAAGGATATCAAGGAAGCACATCCGAATACGGCTCAGATTATCATGGAGGCAGAAGGAGTTCCGACGATGAAGATTCAGGCATATTCCATCGGAGGTGGAAGAATCCGGGTATGTAAACTGGATGGGATTGATGTAAATTTCAGCGGTGAGAGCTGTACATTGATTATCCGCAATGTGGACGAGCCGGGAAGAATCAGAGAAGTGGCGACTGCTCTGAGCAATGCAGAGATTAATGTTGCTACAATGCAGGTGTTCCGTGATAAGCGTGGCGGTACGGCGGTCATGGTAGTTGAAACGGATCAGATCGTACCTCGTGAGGCAATTGAAGATCTGGAAAGCAAGCCGGGAATTATAAGAGTGAAATTCCTTGATCCCAACGGGACAACGTAATATAGGATAGTGGAGGATATAAAAGAGTATGTCATATCAATCAATGGAAGAAGCACTGGAAAGGTGTGAAAAAGACAGGATTCCATTCTGGAAGGCGATACAGCTTGAAGATGCAGATGAACGCGGCATCAAAGTTGAGGATTCCTGGGAGAAGATGAAGTATATGTGGCATTCCATGCTGGATGCATTGGATGCTTATGAACCTGACAGAGTATCCAGAAGCGGCCTGGTCGGAAAAGAAGGCGGGCTGATGGAACAGTATCTGCAGACAGGAGATCCTCTGTGCGGCAATTTTATGGCGAAAGTAATGGCCAATGCATTAAAAATGGGATGCAACAATGCCTGTATGAAGCGTATCGTTGCAGCTCCGACGGCAGGTGCCTGTGGTGTACTGCCTGCGGTTCTGGTTACTTATTATCGTGAATATGATGTTCCGGAAGAAACGATGATCGAGGCTATGTATGTGGCAGCAGGTCTGGGACAGATCATTGCTAATCGTGCATATCTTGCCGGCGCGTCCGGTGGATGTCAGGCGGAGATTGGCTCCGGTTCCGGTATGGCGGCAGGAGCGATCTGTTATGTCAGAGGCGGAAATACACAGCAGATCGGAGATGCCTGTGCGATGGCACTGAAGAATCTGATGGGACTGGTATGTGATCCGGTGGGAGGACTGGTAGAAGTTCCCTGCGTAAAGAGAAATGTCGGAGGCGCTGTGAATGCGATGGCGGCAGCCGATATGGCACTGGCGGGAATTACAAGCAAGATTCCGATAGATCAGGTCATTGATGCGATGAAAGAGGTCGGAGATAAGATGGATGTCTCTCTGCGAGAGACTGGAATCGGCGGTGTGGCAGGAAGCCCGGCAGCTGAGGAAGTTGTAAAACAGATGAATATGTAAAATATGAAGTCAGAAATGAACCGGCATCGGGACAGGTAAAGAAGTCCTGATGCCGGATATTTTTTTCTGCATACATCCTCTTTTTTATCTTCATACGAAAAGATTTCTCTTAAATGCCTGAAATATTGGGCGCTCTCTTAATGTCTATATATTTATACCCAATTATCTTCTTATTTTCACCTGAAATCTCAGATTTATTGGGCTGGACCGTTAGATTTTTTTTATAAGCCCATAAAGGTTTTAGGATTCTTTTTTTTGAATAATATTTTGATAATCAAAATACTTGACATGCAAAACAATATGGTATATACTTTGAAAGTCAAAATAATTTGTTTTCAAAGTAAATCAGAGGTATTTATATGACTGGAAAAATATGTGGGACGGGATCTTTTGCACCGTCATTCACAATGGACAATCATGATATTGCAAAGCTGGTAGAGACCAGCGATGAATGGATACAGGAGCGAACCGGAGTCGTAAGACGTCATATCATCAGAGAAGAAACGACGGTGTCTATGGCGGCGGAAGCGGGGAAGAGGGCTCTGGACAATGCGGGAATGTCTGCGAAGGAGATCGATCTGATTCTTGTATCGACTATTTCTTCGAATGTTGTGCTCCCGTGTGCAGCCTGTGAAGTTCAAAAAGAACTGGGCGCGGTTCATGCAACCTGTTTTGATCTCAGTGCTGCCTGTACCGGATTTGTACTTGCCTATAATACGGCGATGGCATATCTTGCTTCCGGTGTATATCAGAATGCGTTGATCATAGGAAGTGAAAGTCTGTCCAATCTGACGAACTGGGAAGATCGCGGAACCTGCATCTTATTCGGAGACGGGGCGGGAGCAGCTGTTGTAAGAGCCTGTGACCAGAAGGCGTATATTCCGGTAACGCACTCCGATGGGGCAAGGGGAGCAGCACTTAGCTGTACCAGCCGTTATGATAAAAGCGGACTTGCCGGGAACGTAGATCCGCAGGAATGGATGGAGGATCGTTACCTGATGCAGATGGATGGACGGGCAGTGTTCAAATTTGCGGTAAAGAGTGTACCACAGGCTGTGGAAGAATTGCTGGAAAAGAATCAGATGAAAAAAGAAGAGATTGCATGGTATATTCTGCATCAGGCAAATCGGAGGATTGTGGAATCTGTGGCAAAGCGCCTGGAAGAGCCCATTGAGAAATTCCCGATGAATCTGCAGGAGTATGGCAATACATCCTCTGCGAGCATTCCGATTCTGTTAGATGAGATGAATCGGAAGGGATTATTAAAGAGCGGACAGAAGATCATCCTGGCAGGATTTGGAGCAGGACTTACCTGGGGAGCATCCTTGCTGGAATGGTAACCGGCAGGATGGGAGAATGATGCGATAAACCGACGGCGGCAAGCTTTCCCGGTTTATATAGATTTTTAATAAAGAAAAAGAAATGTAAAAGGAGAAAATGAGATGTTAGAACAGATTAAGACAATGATTGCTGAAAATCTTGGAGTAAATGAGGATGCAATTACAGAGGGAGCTACATTTAAAGAAGATCTTGGAGCAGATTCTCTGGATCTTTTTGAGCTTGCTATGGCTCTGGAAGATGAGTTTAGCATTGAGATCCCGACAGAGGATCTGGAACAAATCGCAACTGTAGGAGATGTTGTGGAATATATTAACGCACACAAAGAATAAGAAAGAAGCGGGGTTTTAGATATGCAGACAGAAGTAACCAGATTATTGGGAATCGAATATCCGATCATCCAGGGAGGCATGGCATGGGTTGCAGAGTATCATCTGGCAGCAGCCGTATCAGAAGCAGGAGGTCTCGGACTGATCGGTGCGGCAAGTGCGCCTGCCCAGTGGGTGAGAGAACAGGTACGCGAAGCAAAGAAACTGACAGATAAACCATTTGGAGTCAATATTATGCTGATGAGCCCGTATGCGGATGAGGTGGCAAAGGTCATCGTGGAAGAAGGCGTAAAAGTAGTTACGACCGGTGCGGGAAATCCTGAAAAGTACATGAAGATGTGGAAAGAAGCAGGAGTAAAAGTCATTCCTGTGGTTGCTTCTGTGGCCCTTGCAAAACGTATGGAACGCTGCGGAGCAGATGCTCTGGTGGCAGAAGGCTGTGAAGCGGGAGGACACATCGGAGAGAATACAACGATGGTACTGGTACCGCAGGTTGCAGATGCAGTTAAGATTCCGGTCATTGCGGCAGGAGGGATCGCAGACGGAAGAGGAATTGCGGCAGCATTTATGCTGGGAGCAAAAGGTGTACAGATGGGAACGCATTTCGTAGTAACGGATGAGTCTCAGGTACATGACAATTATAAAGAAAGAATCATCAGGGCGAAGGATATTGATTCCCGTGTCACAGGAAGAACGACCGGACATCCGGTTCGTGCCCTTCGCAATGATATGACAAAGAAATATATGGAACTGGAAAATAAAGGTGCAAGCTTTGAAGAGCTGGAGCAGTTGACGCTTGGTGGCTTAAGAAGAGCCGTTGTAGACGGGGATGTAAAGAACGGAAGTGTCATGGCAGGACAGATTGCCGGAATGGTAAAAGAAAGAATGTCCTGTAAGGAGCTGATCGAAAAGCTGGTAAAAGAAACAGATGCTTTGATGAAAGGAATGGGTTTTTATGAGTAAGATCGCATTTATCTATCCGGGTCAAGGAGCCCAGAAAGCAGGGATGGGAGCGGATTTCTATCAAAAGAATGAAACAGCCAGACGCATCTATGATGAAGCGGGCGAAGTACTGGGGCTGGATATGAAAGCGCTTTGTTTTGAGCCAAATGACAAGCTTGACCTGACAGAATATACACAGGCAGCACTGGTAACCACCTGTCTTGCGATGACAAGAGCGGCGCAGGAACAGGGGCTGAAGGCAGATATCACCGCAGGGTTAAGCCTGGGTGAATATTGTGCGATTGCTGTTGCAGGCGGAATGAGCGATATGGATGCGATCCGCCTGGTGAGAAAAAGAGGAATCCTGATGCAGAATACCGTACCGGCAGGCGAAGGAGCCATGTGTGCGATTATGGCAATGGATGAAAAGGCGATTGAAGCGGTAACTGATGGAATTGATGGGGTGACGATCGCTAATTATAACTGTCCGGGGCAGATTGTGATCACCGGAGAGACCGGGGCCGTAAAAGAAGCGGAAGCAAAGCTGAAAGAAGCGGGAGCAAAACGGACTGTTATGCTGAACGTCAGTGGACCGTTTCACTCACCGATGCTTCGGGAAGCGGGCGAAGAACTTGCAAAAGAACTGGCCCGAACCCAGTTTCATGCACTGGAGATTCCTTATGTGACGAACGTGACAGCGAAAGCAGTGACGGATATCACGCAGACGGCTGCACTTCTGAAAGAACAGGTAAGTTCTCCGGTACGCTGGATGCAGAGCATGGAATCCATGATCGCTGACGGTGTCGATATCTTTGTAGAGATCGGACCGGGCAGAACGCTGGCAGGATTTATGAAGAAAATTAATCGTGATGTGAAAGTATATAACATTGCAACCCTGGATGATGTGGAAAAGGTTGCGGCAGAACTGGCAGAGTAGCTTAAGTATGGCAGCGGCCGGAGAAGGAGTATGTATGTTAGAAGGAAAGATTGCAGTAGTGACAGGAGCTTCCAGAGGAATCGGAAAAGCGGTTGCCTTAAAACTTGCTTCAATGGGAGCAACGGTTGTAGTGAATTACAACGGATCAAAAGAAAAAGCGGAAGAAGTAAAGCAGGAGATAGAAGCAGGCGGTGGAACCGCATCCATCTGTCAGTGCAATGTGTCTGATCATGAGGCATGTAAGAGTATGATCCAGGATGTTGTGGATGCATATGGAAGAATCGACATTCTGGTGAACAATGCAGGAATCACAAGAGACGGGCTTCTGATGAAGATGTCAGAAGAAGATTTTGATCGGGTCATTGATATCAATCTGAAAGGCGCATTTAATACGACTCGTTTTGTGGTGCGTCAGATGCTTCGGCAGAAAAGCGGACGTATCATCAATATGGCATCTGTCGTAGGAGTGACCGGTAACGCAGGGCAGGTCAATTATGCGGCTTCCAAGGCAGGGATCATCGGTCTGACCAAAGCCACTGCAAGAGAGGTGGCTTCCCGTGGGATTACAGTCAATGCCATTGCACCGGGATTTATTGAAACAGATATGACGGATGTGCTTTCCGACAAAGTAAAAGAAGCTTCCGTTTCTCAGATTCCACTCGGAAGATTCGGGAAACCGGAACAGGTAGCGGCAGCAGCAGCATTTCTTGCATCAGAAGATGCCGGATACATTACAGGACAGGTGCTGCATGTAGATGGCGGTATGGTGATGTAAATAGTTGAAGGAGAACAGAAAAATGAAGAGAAGGGTTGTAGTAACAGGACTTGGAGCAGTGACACCGATCGGTAATACCGTGGATGAGTTCTGGGAAGGAATCAAAGCCGGACAAGTAGGGATCGGAGAGATTACCAGATTTGATACGACGGACTATAAAGTAAAGCTGGCAGCTGAGGTAAAAGGATTTGTTGCAAAAGAACGGATGGACTTTAAAGCAGCAAAACGCATGGAACTGTTTTCCCAGTATGCGGTAGCGGCAGCAAAGGAAGCATATGAAGATGCCGGACTGGAGATTGAAAAAGAAGATCCGTTCCGTGCGGGTGTGATCGTAGGATCTGGAATCGGAAGTCTTCAGACAGTGGAAAAAGAGTATGAAAAGCTTATTTCCAGAGGACCGGGAAGAGTGAATCCTCTGATGGTTCCGCTTATGATCTCCAACATGGCTGCGGGAAATATATCGATTCAGCTGGGATTTCGCGGAAAATGTACCAATGTCGTAACGGCATGTGCGTCAGGAACGAATTGTATCGGAGATGCACTCCGTGCAATCCAGTATGATGATGCAGATATCATGATTGCAGGAGGAACAGAGAGCTGTATCTGTCCTACCGGTGTGGCCGGATTTACCAGTCTGACGGCACTTTCTACCGCACAGGATCCGATGCGTGCATCTATCCCATTCGACAAGGATCGCGGCGGCTTTGTACTTGGAGAAGGTG
>JAEDLC010000009.1 GCA_016295505.1 Dorea sp. | reverse complement strand
CTGTATTAACATTGATTTTTGCAACTCCAAGATCGATTGCTTTCTTGATCATATCTTCCGGAATACCTGTACCACCATGAAGAACCAGTGGCATATCTCCGGTCAGCTGCTGGATTGCATCCAGAGTCTCAAAGCTTAATCCTGCCCAGTTAGCCGGATATTTTCCATGAATATTACCGATACCTGCTGCCAGCATATCAACGCCAAGATCAGCAATCATCTTACACTCGTTAGGATCAGCACATTCTCCCTGTCCGACTACTCCGTCTTCTTCTCCACCGATTGCACCAACTTCAGCTTCCAGTGATAATCCTTTTTCCTTACATACTGCAATCAGTTCTTTTGTCTTTGCAACGTTCTCTTCGATTGGATATTTGGATCCGTCAAACATGATAGAAGAGAATCCAGCTTCAATACATTTATAACATCCATCATAAGTACCATGATCCAGATGAAGAGCAACCGGAACTGTAATTCCGAGATCATCGATCATAGATGCTACCATAGCTGCTACTGTCTTAAATCCTGTCATATACTTTCCTGCACCCTCGGATACACCAAGAATAACAGGAGACTTGCACTCTTCTGCTGTAAGCAGAATGGCTTTTGTCCACTCAAGGTTATTAATATTGAACTGTCCTACTGCATAATGGCCTGCTACTGCTTTATCAAGCATTTCCTTTGCTGATACTAACATAATTGTATTCCTCCAATTCCTCGTCATGAAAAACATTGCATTAACACGACTTATTTATTTGCTTTTTACATTATATCTCATTAACGCGAAAAAAACAAGGAGAAAGGTTTGTCCATCTAAAGGTCAGGACAGCCTCTTATTTACAGGATCTTTTTTCCTGCTTTCGCATAGATGGTATACCACTCTTCCCGGGTAAGTGTGATCTCACTTCCCGCACATGCTTCAGCAATTCTCTTCAGATTTGTTGTTCCTAAGATCACCTGCATATGTGCCGGATGACGGAGGATCCATGCCACAGCAATTGCCGTATTCGTAACTTCATACTTCTCAGCAAGTTCATCAATATATGCGTTCAACTCACCGTATGTATCTCTGTCTGCAAGGAACGGACCTTCGAAGAAGCCCTTCTGGAACGGTGACCATGCCTGAATCGTCATTTCCTTTAATCTGGAATATTCCAGTATTCCACCTTCATAATCCACAGCCTGCGGAATCCTGTTATTTACACTGAGTCCAGTATCAATCATCGGGCAGTGGGCAATACTCATCTGGAGCTGATTAAACACCAGTGGCTGTGAAACCGCGCGGGCAAGCAGTTCTACCTGTCCCGGATTCATATTCGATACTCCAAAGGAAAGAACCTTTCCGTCCCGATATAAGGTATCAAATGCATCTGCTACTTCTTCCGGCTCCATCAGTGTATCCGGACGATGGAGAAGAAGTGCATCCAGATGATCTGTCTTCAGTCTGCGCAGAATTCCATCCACAGCTTCCAGTATGTGCGCTTTTGAAAAATCATAATAATCATAATTTCCCTTGCATATTCCACATTTGCTCTGAATAAATATCTGATCGCGAAGTCCCGGATTTCTTTCCAGAACCTGCCCGAATAATTCCTCACATTCCCCACGCATTCCGGCTGTGCCGTACACATCTGCATGGTCAAAACTATTGATCCCATTTTCCAGACAAGTATTGACAATCTTTTCTACCTCTGCATAGTTCATTCCTTTCAGACGCATGCATCCTTGAACAATCGCTGACTGCCGCATATCCGTATGCGGGATTTCGTAATATTTCATTCTAACACGTTCCTCTTTTCTTTCTATATAAGCAAAGATTACCGTCCCTTTAACGGACGGTAATACTCCACTGATTTTTATAAGTTTCTCCTGCTTCAAGCCGTACCAGATCGCTCTTATTACCGAACTCTTCCACCACATCCTGTCTGGACGGAAGAGAGGTCCACGGTTCAATACAGATATAAGGTGCTTCCGTCTTTGGTGCATGCCAGAATCCCAGATATGACATGGACGGATAGGAGACGGTCACGCTTCTCGTTCCCTTGTCAGACTTTAACGTTACTTCATTGCTCATGTTCTGAAGAACAATCGCATCGTCATCAAACATATTATGATGCATTCTGATCTTACGTCCATCTTCCAGCGGGAACTCACTGTTCGTTCCGTTCAGGAAACAGGTTGGGGTGTGCCCCACTCTGTCCGGACGTCCATTTCCGGAGAATTCAAGATAATAATCAGAAAATGCAAGTCCATCTTCCAGCGGAACCTGGAATCCTGGATGTCCGCCAATCCCAAAATACATCATCTCTTCAGACCGGTTTTCTACCTGATATTCCACAAGAATCCGGTTATTTTCCAACCTGTAGATAATCCGAAGCAGAAAATGATACGGATAAGCTTCATACGTCTCCTTTGTATCTTTCAGTTCGAAGATGATATGCTCCTGATCATACTCTACCACTTTGTATGGGAGTTTTCTTCCAAATCCATGAATATCCATATGATATTCGTGCCCCTTAAGTGTATATGTTCCGTCCGTAAAACGTCCGACATAAGGAAAGAGCACAGGTGCTCTTTCCGGCCAGTATTCTTTATCTCCGTCCCACAGATACTCCACGTCATCTTTTAAAATCGACTGAAGTTCTGCTCCGGTATCGGAGATTTTTACAGATATACAGGAATTACTAATATCAAAATTCACAACAAGTCCTCCTGTTATTTTGCATCCGGATATTCCGTGCACAGCAGACGATATGCAGGCTCATCTTCTTCGATCGTCGGGAATCTTCCCATTCTCTCATAGAAGAAGTTATCATTCTCATCATCGTTGCACATAGATACCTCTCCGAGAAGAACGGATCCTCCAGTCTGCGGAACCACGAAATCATGGAACAGATATGGAGTAATTGTGATACTCTCTCCCGGTTTCAGAAGTACCTTTGTTCCTGCCGGAACGGTTTCTTTTTTACCATCTTTGAAGATCTCAACATCTGTATCCAGCTTTTCCATCTCCGGTGTTCCATTGTATACCGTAATGTAGATATCATTTCCACCACGGTTGATGATATCTTCCATCTTAGACACATGATAGTGCAGTGGAGCTGTCTGTCCCTCATATAACATCAAAAGCTTCTCTGCATAGGTCTTCGGATACTTCTCCGGCATCTTCTGATTGCCGTTACGAATGGTAAGAAGTGCAAATCCAACTTCATCGAACTTGCCAAGACCATAATCAGTAATGTCCCACCCCAGTTTATTATCACGGATTTCATCATATTCATGTCCTATGCTGTTCCATTCTTCTGCTGTCCATTTTGCAAATGGAGGGATCTCAAATCTGTGCTCATTGATCAACTGCTCCATGTCTTTAATAACCTGATTAATTCTTGAACGTTTCATAATGATATCTCCTTTTCTTACATGACTGATATATAAACAGCAGGGCATTATCATGCCCAACTTCTGTTCATGAAATCCCTGCTGTTTTTATTTTTCTCATTCCCCGCAAACAGACGGAGTTTTCCGTATTTCAATTTACAACTTATATCCCGATAAGATCATCTCCGGCTTGTCAGCCTGCTTTGTCTTAATCAGTTCTTCATTCGTAATAAAATTCAACAGCGCATCAATTACTGCCATGACATTCAGGTGTGCATATTCCTTATAGTAATTAAAAGGATCTGCCTTTCCCGAAGATAACAGCACGTAGTCCGCAAGTTTTGACACCGGCGACTGCACGTGTGATGTTATGGCTATCATTTTCAGCCCTTTTTCTTTTCCCAGTTCCATTCCCAGAATCACCGGCTTGGATGTTCCTGACTTTGAGATCGCAATTAAAATATCTTCCTTACTTGCCAGATTAACATGATTCATAAAATATTCTGCCGCCAGTCCATAAGTACATCTGATACCCAGACGTCCCAATCGGAATCCCATGTATTGAGCCAGTACATTGGTATTACCAATTGCAATAACATGTACCGTCTTACATGTCTTTATCAAATTCACACAGTTCCACATGTTCTCTGTATCAATCTGCTTTCCAATTGCAAGCATATTCTCAGCATATCCTTGAAACACCTTTTCAACAGCATCTTTACTTTTGGGGATCACCATATCCCCATACTGTTTTTTCCCAAGATCCCTCGCCAATGTAATACGAAACTGATAATATCCAGAGTAGCCGATATGATGGCACATCCGAACCACGGTAGCATCGCTTACTCCACTCTGCTTCGCCAGTTCAGACACATTGGAATCCACCACTTTCTGCGGATTACTCAAGACAAAATCCGCCACTTTCTTTTCCGCAGAAAAAATATCGTCATACCTCTCCTTCACAACTTCAAGGACTTCTTTGTCCAGTATATTATCTTTCTCCAATCTCCCACACCCCAGTATATCAATATCGGTTATATAATACCATACTTATTTTACCACAATATGACAGTTTTGTAAGGTGAAATTTTCTATAATCTCTGAGACTGCTGTTCCGGGACGCTTCCCTGGTTTAGAAGTGGCACAATGTTCTCATACGCTCTTCCAGATACGGCTGAAGTCTGGACTGTACATATTCCGGCATATTAATAATCTTAACCGGATCCGGATTGTCCATATTCTCTTTTGCAAAAGCAGCTACCGCATCATAATACTTTCCTAAGAACTCCGTACCAAGATTGAATTTATTGATTCCCTTGGAGAAAGCTACCAGCAGCTGATCGTCCGGAATACCACTTCCGCCGTGAAGTACCAGCGGCACATTCGTAGCCGCGTGAATCTCCTCCAGGCGTGCAATATCCAGATGCGGAGTCTCCTTGTACTCACCATGTGCGTTACCAATGGACACTGCAAGAGAATCCACACCGCTTTCTCTGCAGAATTTTTCTGCAGCATCAGCCTTTGTATAGAGATCTTCTTTTGAATTATCTGAGTCAGCGGCCAGTCCTACATGTCCGATCTCTCCTTCTACAAGAACACCCAGTGCATGAGCTTTATCTACAACCTGCTTTGTAACGGCAATATTTTTGTCCAGATCATTCATGGAACCATCCATCATAACAGACTCAAAACCTGCATTGATCGTGTTCATGATAGCATCATAACTGAAATCATGATCGGCATGAAGTCCGATCGGCACCTTCACTTCATTTGCCAGTTCTTTTACCATAGCTGCATATCCGGCAAAACCTGTTGTATGCTGTATCGTCACATGTTCAGGATATAACATTACAAGTGCAGGTGTATTCGTTGCTTCCGCAGCGTATACTACAGATCTTGCCATTACATAATCCTGACAGATAAAAGAAATTACTGATGTGTTGCTTTCCTGTGCCATTTTTAAAATATTTCCAACTTTTTCGTACATAATGTCTCCTCTTGTATGCTGTCTGTTATTCTCTGTTTTCTTTCAGAAGTCCCGGCAGAAGTCCTCCTGCAAAAGAATCTCCAAGGCCAACTACCGTCGGGTGTTCTACGTAGCTTAAATCTTTACAAGGAATACAGTAGATACGCTCGCCGAGCATTTCTCTGAGTTTTTCACAGAACACAATACTGTCTGCTTTTCCAGGAATGCTCTTTGTCTCTTCATAATCTTCTGTAGTAAATCCATCACCGATGCGGAATCGGGTCGATGCCATTGTAACTCCGCCCTCCAGAGACTGGCGCATTACCTTTGCATTCTCTCCATATGCCAATGCCCATGCGGCAGAATGAACCAGAATCATCTTAATTCCTGATTTTTCATATACATACTCTACCGCATCACGTACTGCTTCCGGATCCAGGATATTGATTGATTTTCCGATATACTCCTGCAGCTCATCCTCATTCATACTGAGCACATCAGTTACCGGTGCAAGCTGCTCATGCACATAATAACGGAAGTCTTTTTTTACATAACATCCATCTTCCAGAACAACCATTGCATCCTGCGGCAGGTGTGACAACAATGCTTTCGTCTTTCCCACACGATCAACCAGTACATCCTTTTCCAGAATCTCACTGAAACATCCCAGAAGAAATACTTCTGCATCCGTAATCATCCTGCCGAACTCTTCATCCAGGACAGGCATATACAGACTGTCGATATCTCTTGAAATCAGGAGGCGATTCTCCCTCGGTGTAACAAACTCAATGTCATTGGCCTGAATTTTCACTCCACCTGAACACTGAAGTACAATGTGCGGATAGATCTCATCATGGTCCTCTGCCACTCCCGGAAGTACACGGACACGTTCCGGCATCAGACGTTTCACATGTTCATTATAACAGCTGGTCTGAAGAACACTGTCATACCCGAGCTTGTCGAGAATGATCGCCGCACGTGTAGGCGTACCGCCTAATGTGACCTTATATTGAAAATGGTTTGCGAAGTCCACACAAGCTTCACAGGTGTCGGGGACCATCTCGCCCCCGATACCCGCCCGCAGAAATGCGAGACATGCAACCCATATGTCACGTTCTGTTTTCACTTCGATATCCAGTTTCAACTCATCTGCATGGATATCAAATGCTTTTATCTGTTCTTCGACGGTATGTGTATCCCATACCAGCTCATAATCTACACATGTATGAAATCCTAATGCTATTCTTTCATTCATGGTGTAATCTCCTTAATCTTAGTAAAGAGCAGCTTTTCCAGCAGCCTGGAACAGGTCGATCTTCTGATAAGCTACTTCTTTCATTGCTTCTACACATGGTGGCTGAATCTGATTTGGCTCACGAAGAGATTCATCTTTCAAAACTTCACGCATTTTTGCGTAGTAAGCAGCTTTAATATCACTGGAGATATTGATCTTGTTTACACCATGCTCTACAGATTTTGCAATCTCAGAATCCTTGTTGGAAGATCCTCCGTGAAGTACCAATGGTGCATCAACAACCTTCTTAATTTCATCCAGAATATCAATACGAAGCTCTGGCTTCTTATCCTTTGGATAAATTCCGTGGCAGGTTCCGATAGCGATTGCCAGGCAGTCAATTCCTGTTTTCTCGATAAAGTCTTTTGCCTGCTGTGGATCTGTATATAAGATTTCATCCGGTGCTGTAGTTTCTACAGAGTCTGTATTTCCGATTGTTCCCAACTCACCTTCTACAGATACGTTTACTGCGTGTGCCGCCTCACATACCTTCTGGCATGTAGCAACATTTCCTTCGTATGGCTGGCTGGATGCATCAATCATAACAGAAGTAAATCCTGCACGGATTGCTGTGATAACCTGCTCATAAGAAGCGCCATGATCAAGATGGATAACTGCAGGAACGGATGATTTATTTATTCTGTCAATAATTCCTTTTACCATCTCTGTTGTTGTATGGCTTAACTCATCCGGATGGATTGCGATAATTACAGGTGCGTTTTTCTCTTCAGATGCCTCAATAATACCGTTAAACATATTGTAGTCACTGATATTGAATGCAGGAACGGCAAAGTTGTGTTCATTAGCTACAGCAAGTAATTCTTTCATGTTCATTAACATAATAAATATCCTCTTTTCTTATAAATGTGTTGAATATATTGTCTGCTTCCCTTAACCCTTTACACCACCGGAAGACATACCGGCAATAAAGTATTTCTGGAAGAAGATAAACAAGATTAATACTGGAATGGATCCCAACACGCTCATCGCCATCATCTGGCTCCAATCGTACGCATGCTGTCCCATCAACAAGTTGATACCAATAGGTACCGTACGCATATTTGTTGTCTGTGTCAATGCAAGCGCGAACAGATACTCGTTCCATGCCTGCATGAAGGTATACATACCTACAGAAACCATACCCGGAAGAGAAATCGGAACCAGTACAGACCACAATGCCTTCCATCTGGATCCACCGTCGATCATTACCGCTTCATCAAGCTCCCTAGACAGGGTATCAAAATATCCGGTCATCATCAAGATGCAGTACGGAAGTGTTGTTATCAAATAAGTCAAGATTAATGCGAAATACGTATTAAACAATTTCAGAGCAACAATCATACCCATATAAGGAATCAAAAGTACGATCGGCGGAATTGCCTGCACACTTACAATCAGTGAATTGAAGATTCCCTTTCCCGGGAAATCAAAACGACTGAACGCGTAAGCCGCCAGAATACCAATGAACAGCGTTACCAGTACAACACATCCTGATACGATATAACTGTTGATAAAAAATCTTACTTTCGTAGAATCCGTAAGGACTGCAATAAATGATGACAGGCTGGCTGTATCATCAAAAAACTTCGGCGGCCATGCAAAGATTGCAGAGTTGTCCTTCAGAGAACAACAGAACATCCAGAAAATCGGGAAAGCTGCAAATAAGCCGCCAATCACTAAAAGAATAGATAATACAACCTTCACCCATCTTTTATAACTACCAACCATTCTTTATTCCCTCACTTTCTTCTGCTGTCTTACATAGAATATAGCAATAAAGATACATACAATCAGCAATACGGTAGCTGCTGTAGATGCCATACTATAATCTACCTTCTGGAATGCCAGTTTGTAAATGAATATACTCAGCATTTCTGTAGAGTTAACCGGTCCGCCTCCAGTCAGCATCCAGATAACGTTGAAAGATTGTAATGTCCAGATAAAGTCCAGCATTGCGATACTGATCAGAATCGGTTTCAACTGTGGAAGCGTGATGTGGAAGAAGCTCTTTACTGCAGTTGCTCCGTCAATAGCAGCACTTTCGTACAAATCACCGGAGATTCCCTGCAGACCTGCCAGAATACTGATCATATAGAATGGATAACCACACCAGATATTGATAAAACAGATAACCGCCAATGCAATATCCTTTGAACTCAACCACTCTGTGTTACGAGATACCTGCGGCAAAAATGACAACAGATAATCTACAATTCCGGATGGCTGTAACATCAATTTCCATAAGATTGCAACAACTGATGCTGTAAATACCCAAGGAAGTATGTAAAATACACGCGCAATCGTCTTTGTTCTTGTTTTGAAATACTTTGAATTCAGAAGCATTGCAAAGATCATTCCGATTACCAGATGCGCAACTACACTTACTACCACGAAGATAATGGTATTAGACACTGCATTCCAGAACTGGCTGTTCGCAAACAGCTCTTTGTAATTCGCCAGTCCGACAAATGCCGGATTTTTTGAAACAACCGCTTTGTCTACGAAAGAGTAACTTACTACCATACCAATAGGTATTACCAGGAATACAATCATCAAAATTAATGTCGGAGCGAGATATCTGTATGGTACAGTTTTCTTTCCTAATAATTTCAAAATGAATCCCTCCAAAAGATACGTTAACGTTAAGTCTTACTTAATAAAGAAATGGGGCCAAGCCCCGACCCCATTTCTTATAGTTACAATTATATTAGCTATATTATTCTCCTGCTGCGTCGAGATATCCCTGCCAGTTTGCTAACATTGTATCGCAGTCCAGATCACCTTCCAGATACAATACAAGATCGTTTGTCATAGATGTCATAACATCAGAAGCGTTTGGCAGACCAATGTATTCGTTGATTACATAGTTCTCTTTGTACAGTTCATAGAATGCCTGGAACTGCTCTGGAGCTTCGCTGTAATCCGGCTCAGCAACTGTGCTGTTCGGGAATGCAGACATTGTAGCTGCTAATCCAGCAGATGCAGATCCATCTTTTCCATCAATACCGCCAAGCAGGTAGTTGATGAATTTAGCTGCTTCTTCTTTGTGTTCGCAGTTCTCTGTGATACCTACTGCCCAGCTTGCATAGCAGATACCACTCTGTCCTTCGTAACCATCTTTTACAGGAACTGTTGTAGCTTCAAAATTAACATCTGTGAACTGGCTCATTGTTGCTGCAGAAGCAAGTGTAAATGCACAGTTACCAGCTGCAAAGTTACTTGTCATCTCAGACTCTTCCAGTGTGCTCATACCTGGATATAAAGATCCATCGTCATACAGAGTTTTGAATAACTCAGCCAGAGAAGCAAGTTCTTCGTTACCATCTACTACATAATTTCCATCATCGTCTTTTAACTTGATTCCTGATGCCCATCCTGTTCCACCAAATACATTCTGGATACCATTTGCATTTGTTGTTCCAAGGTTTAAAGCGAATGCTGAATATCCAGCATCTGTGATCTTCTTACATGCATCGATCAGTTCGCTCCATGTTGTAGGAATTGCTTCAACACCAGCTGCCTCAAGAATGTCCATGTTTACATACATTGGATATGTAAAGTTAAGAACCGGTACAACGTATCCTGTTCCGTCCACTTTCCATACATCACCAACGATACTTGTATCAACACCAGCTGCTTCTACGTCAGAAAGGATTCCCATATCAACGAACTCAGCAAGCCATGCACCATCAACACTGATAATGTCAGCGATTGTGCCGTTTGTAGCACCAGCTGTAATAGCTGTCTTTGTGTCAGCCCAAGGAGCTGTCAGAAGCTCAACCTTAATACCTGTCTCTTCTTCGAAACTTGCGCAGATATCATCCAGATATCCTTCCGGAAGCTCTGCTCCCCACCACTGCTGGAACTGCAATGTCACAGCTTCTCCACTTTCATCACTTGCATCATCGGAACTGCTGCTCTCTTCTTTGCTTCCGCATGCAACCAGACCTGCCATCATCACACCAATCAGACCAACGGCAATACCCTTTTTCATAATTGT
Source organism: Dorea sp. (assembly GCA_016295505.1). Classification (GTDB taxonomy): domain Bacteria; phylum Bacillota; class Clostridia; order Lachnospirales; family Lachnospiraceae; genus Dorea_A. Next base: position 21,002 of record JAEDLC010000009.1, on the reverse strand, counting down.
GCTAAATTTCATCTTTTTTCCTCCTTAACTTTTTCTTCCGCTTCTTCGTGAAATATTATTTCATATCGGGCTTTATTTTTCAATAATACTTGCACAAATCTCGCGCTTAATGTAATTTTATTTTACGCCTTTTACAGAAAATGTCAATACGTTTTATTGTTTATAACATTTTTTCGTCTTTTTTACCAACTTTTACCCTTTTTCACGCACGTAATGAAATATTATTTCGTCTATTTCATGGCTTTACTTTTTTTCATCATTGTGGTAAAATATTTTTTTAACATTCTAACAAAAAAAGTCGTCGAACACTTTTTTACAAGTATTCAACGACTTTTTTACAGTGACTCCCAGGGGAATCGAACCCCTGATTCCAGCGTGAGAGGCTAGCGTCTTGACCGCTTGACCAGGGAGCCTTGCTGTTTCGTACTTGCCTATTATAACAAACTTGTCAGCAATAAGCAAGTACTTTTTTTACTTTTTTTATTTATTTTGTTTTATTCGTATTCTTCTTCCCACTCAATCTCTGTTTTTTCTTCGCCTGGGATCATAATCTGAAGTTCTTTATTCAGATTTTCAATCACTACTTCATCATGCTCCCCGCCATACTCACCGTCTAACGTCCATGGAATCTCTTCCACCGACTCAAAGGTCACATGGCCACTCTTAAATGCATATACATATTTGGAATCCACCTGCTTGGCTACCAGAGACGTGATTGTCTCCTGAAGTTCAATCGGATTTTTCGGTGTTTTAATCAGAGTAACCTCAAACACTCCATCATCAAACCCCACCTGTTTGCCGATCATGTTGCGGAATCCTCCGACCGATCTTGAATTCGTTACCATTCCATAGATAAATTCATCCTCGATCACTTCTCCGTCATGTGTCACTTTTACCTTATAAGAAGGAATATTAAAAAGCCGCTTTGCGCCTTCCAGCACATATGCCAGATGTCCCAGTGCATTCTTCATGGACTGTTTGGTCTGGTAAGACACATCCGTAAACAGGCCAAATGCCGCTACATATACAAAGATTCCATCATTAAACTTACCGGCATCACATGAGAACACCGTACCATTCACCGCATTATCTGCCGCCTCCATGACCCCTCGCGGAATATGAAGACTGCTTGCAAAATCATTGGTTGTCCCGGTCGGAATATAACCAATTGGATTTCTTTTATCCTTCGGACGCTTCATCATCCCCGTAACAACTTCGTCGAGCGTTCCGTCCCCGCCACTGCACACGATCAGATCATATTCATCTGCTTTATACTTTCTTACTTTTTTATAAGCATCCCGATAAGACTGTGTCGGATATATTACGACCTCATATCCTGCCTTCACAAAGATATCGACCACATCTGAAAGGTGAGGTTTCAGACTCTCTTTTCCCGCACGCGGATTATAGATAAAAAGCAAACGTTTCATATCGAATTCTCACATCTCCTTTTATAGTACAGGGACTGTCGCAGAAAACTCTTCAGCAACAGCCCCTTCATATGTAATCAGTTTTTACATATCATGAATTTAATTTACAGCAGACAAAAAATCAGCCACACCTTTTACCGCAGCATCTTCATCCTGTCCTTCTGCTACTATCGTAACCGCTTCACCCCTCTGAAGCTTCAGACTCATCATACCCATAATACTTTTCGCATTAATCTTCTTGCTTCCCATCTCAAGATAAACCTGACTTGAATACTGGCTTGCTTCCTGAACAAGGTGCGCAATCGGACGATCTTCCATCTCCATATTGTTCTGAATAGTAACAGGCTTCTTAATCATAACAAACTGCTCCTCCTTATTGATCCCTTAACTTTTCTGCTATTTCACTTAACTTCCTGAGCCGGTGATTCACTCCGGACTTTCCGAGCGGATGTTCCATAAGCTGTCCCAGCTCTTTTAAAGCTGCTTCCGGATATGCGAGACGTGTAAGGGCAACATCTTTTAGTCCTTCCGGCAGCTTGTCAAAACCGATGGTATCTCTGATATATATAATATCCTCCATCTGCCTTACTGCAGCAGATACGGTTTTGTTAATATTGGCCGTCTCACAGTTCACCTTACGATTTACAGAATTACGCATCTCTTTCATGATCCGTACATTTTCCAGTTCCATCAAAGCCACATGAGCCTCCATGACATTCAGTATATCTACAATCTGTGAACCTTCCTTCAGATACACAACATAAGATTTTTTTCTGCCAACAATCTTTGCATCCATCTCAAAGCTGTTGATCATATCCCGCAGATACTCCGCCTGTCTGCTCTCTGTACAGACAATCTCAAAATGGTACGATTTACTCGGATCACTCATAGATCCCGAAGCAATAAACGCACCCCTGATATACGCTCTCTTACAGCATACCGCATGCACGATCGTATCCCGGATCGCAAGCAGTTCTTCTCCTTTTGCATATAAGAAATAGCTGCTGCTCTCTTTTGAAGTGTTTCGTCGGACAACGATATCAGTTCTTATATTAAATGTTTTTTTCAATAATGTAAAGCATTTTCTTGCAACTCCAGGATTTTCCGTATGTACTTTTAAAACGCATACACCTTTTTTATCCTCACCAAACACACCGCTCATATGTACGATCGCAGATAATTCTGCCAGCTCACAGTGTCTCGCCTTCGGATAATGCTGTATCAATTCTTCTTTTACTTCACCTGAAAATGACATTTTTACCCCTATCTTGCTTTGGTAATGGCATCCTTCCCAATATCACGATGTTCAATCCGGATGCCATAATTTTCATTATGTTTTAAAGCGGTATACAACTCATTCGCCAGTGTCACCGACCTGTGTTTCCCTCCTGTACATCCTATGCCGATTACCAGCTGAGTCTTCCCTTCCTGGATATAATTCGGAATCAAAAATTCTACCATATCCGTCAGCTTTGTTAAAAATTCCTTCGCTTTGTCATTTTCCATGACATAATCTCTTACTTCTTTGTCATTACCGCTTTTTGGTCTCAATTCTTCTATATAATATGGATTCGGCAAAAAACGGACATCAAACACCAGATCTGCATCTGCCGGAATTCCATATTTGAACCCAAATGACAGAACAGAGATATACAGATTCTTATATTCTTTATTTTCAACAAAAATCTTTGTAAGTTCCGCACGAAGTTCTCTTGTCAGCATGTGACTCGTGTCGATCAGATAATCTGCTCTCTGCTTCAGAAATGTCAGACGCTTACGTTCTTCTCTGATCCCCTGATCCACCCGTCCGTCTTTCCCTGACAGAGGATGAAAACGTCTGGTTTCTTTATATCGCTTGATCAGGACATCTTCGCTGGACTCCAGATAGAGTATCTCATATCTCATTCCGGAAGCGTCCAGTTCCTCCAGCACCTTCTCCAGTTCCCGAAAGTTTTGCCCGCTTCGTATATCCACGCCAAGCGCCGCTTTATTAATCTCTGTCCCCGGTACACGGAGTAGATCTGCCATCTTCGGTATCAGCGGTACCGGCAGATTATCCACACAGAAATACCCCATATCCTCCAGCATTTTCAATGCCGTACTTTTTCCGGCGCCCGACATACCTGTCACAATCACACATCTCATCTTAGAATTCTCCCAGTCTTTTTACTTCCGGTTCCAGCCTTACACCTGATGTTTCTTCCACAGTATCAGCCACCCGGCGCATCAGTTCAGCAACATCCGCAGCCGTAGCCTGTTCTCTGTTGATCACAAAACCACAGTGCTTTTCAGATACCTGCGCACCACCGACACGAAATCCGCGAAGCCCTGCATCCTGTATCAGCTTACCGGCAAAATATCCTTCCGGTCTTTTAAATGTACTTCCCGCGCTCGGATACTCCAACGGCTGTTTGCTGATTCTCTTTTCCTTCAGATCATCCATGACCGCCTTAATCTCTGTCTTATCACCTTTCTGCAGATCTATCCTCGCTTCCAGAACTACATATCCTTTTCTGGCGATCACACTGGTACGATATCCGAGTTCCAGTTCGTCCTTCGGAATTGTAACAATCTCTCCTTCTTCATTGAGTACAGTTACTTCTATAAGCACATCCTTCATCTCTCCGCCATACGCTCCGGCATTCATCACACAGGCGCCTCCCAGCGTTCCCGGGATTCCTGCAGCAAACTCAAATCCTGCAAGCCCCATATCCAGTGCTCTGTTCGCAATTGCCGACAGAAGTGCACCTGCCTGTGCACGAATCACAGTTCCTTCCACTTCAATCCGGTTCATCTGCTTAAATATCTGAATGATCACACCCTCATATCCCTGATCCGATACCAGAAGATTGCTGCCATTTCCTACTATATAATAAGGAACTTTCCTTTCCCGGCACAAGCGGACCGTATTTTTCACTTCTTCTGCCGTTTTTGGCATTACAAAAAAAGCCGCCGGTCCTCCGATGCGAAATGTCGTGTGATCCCTCATCGGTTCCTCTGTTCTGATCTGTTCTTCTGTTAATATATGTTTTAACTCATTATAAATAATCTGATTCATCTTCTTCTCCATATTCTTCGTCAATTTCAACTGCCATGATACCTGTCATCACCGTTCATCATACACTAAACATCCTCTAAATTCAACGTACACTTGCAAATTTACCTTAAATGCGTTATATTAGTTCCAAGTATTATTTCAAAAAGGAGTGAACTTATCAATTGGACTCGAGTGACGTCTCACAACTAATTATTTTATTAATTTTATTAGGACTCTCTGCTTTCTTCTCGTCTGCAGAGACCGCACTGACAACCGTTAACCGTATGCGAATCCGAGGGCTTGCCGATGAAGGAAACAAACGCGCAAAGACTGTTATGAACATAACAGACAATTCCAGCAAGATGCTGAGCGCGATCCTGATCGGTAACAACATCGTGAACCTGTCTGCCGCATCTTTGACAACCAGCCTTGCCTACAGGCTTGGAGGCTCCATGATCGCGATGGCAAGCGCTCTTTTAACTGTATTGATCATCTTATTCGGAGAAATTACGCCGAAAACAATGGCAACTCTTCACGCCGAAAAGATGTCTCTTGCATATGCTCCTGTGATTCATCTGTATATGAAGGTCATGACTCCTGCCATCATCCTGATCAATGGACTGTCCAGTGGCATCCTTTTTATTCTTCGGGTAGATCCGAATGCCAGAACCGACATGATGACAGAATCAGAGCTGCGTACAATCGTAGATGTAAGCCACGAAGATGGTGTGATTGAATCTGATGAAAAGGAAATGATCTATAATGTGTTCGATCTGGGCGATGCACGCGCCAAAGACGTTATGGTACCTCGTGTACACGTTACATTTGCAGATGTGAACAGCACTTATGAAGAATTAATCGAAATCTTCCGGGAAGACAAATTCACGAGACTTCCTATTTTCGAAGAAACGACTGACAATGTGATCGGTACGATCAATATGAAAGACTTGCTGTTATATGACAACACAGGTGAATTTCATATCCGCGACATCATGCGGGAAGCATATTTCACATATGAGTACAAGAGCATCTCTGAGCTTCTTGTCGAGATGCGCGAAGCTTCCTTTAATATCGCTATTGTACTGGATGAATACGGCGAGACAGCCGGTCTCATCACACTGGAAGATATTCTCGAAGAAATCGTCGGGGAAATTCACGACGAGTATGATGAAAATGAAGAAGATTTTGTTCAGAAAATAAACGAACGCGAATATATTGTAGAAGGCTCCATGAATCTGGACGATCTGAATGACCGGCTGGACCTGAATCTGACATCTGACGAATACGACTCTCTTGGCGGATTTATCATCGAGCGCCTGGATCGTCTTCCGGAAGTCGGCGATCACATTACTACCGAGACCGGAATTCGACTGATCGTGGAAAAGCTTGACAAAAACCGGATTGAAAGCGTCCACGTATATCTTCCGGAACCCGAAACAACAAAAAAAGAAGAATAATATACAACAGGGACTGTATCATCATACAGTCCCTGTTACTTATTCTTCTTTCGTATCTTCTCCTGCAAGCTTCAGGATATCCTCTATCTCGTCTTCGGTAACACCCATGCGTTCCGCAACTTCCTCTACCGACACTTTTCTTCCATACTCTTCCTTCATATCTTTAATGACTTCATCCAGCTCTTTTACACGTTCCACCATCTTGTGATCCTGGCGCTTCGTTTCATTCTGTGCCTCTGCCATCGCAAGCATTCCTGCCCGGACTTCTTCAAGGACACAGGCCTCCTCTTTCGCATGGTCCGGATCCGCCCCTAGAGCAAGCATCAGACTCATATTTCCCTCCTGGATCATGTCTCCGATAAAGACATCCGGGCTGTGAAGCTTTACAGCTTCTTCAACCACCATGCGAAGATATCCCGCCATCCTTGCATCATCAGCAGTTCCCTTTGCCATCTGCTCAATCTCACTCATATATGTTTCAACATATGCACGTTCTTCTTCACCAAGCGGATAGATATCCTCTTCCGTATTTTCTTCCTTTACCGTCCCTTTTTCTCTTACATATCCGGCTACCGCCACTTTCTGCGACATCAGGTACTCGCACACCAGATTCATCTGCTCCTGTGACAGATGATCCTCTTCAAAATACTTTTCCACTTCCTCTAATGAAATATGATGCTCCTGCGACTTTGCAAGCCCCAGAACTCCGTCCAGTTTTTCTTTAAATTGCAGTCTGTCAGACATTCTCTTCTACGCCTCCATACATTGCTCATCCCGGCAACTTCTCATCACCCGACAAGGAAGTCACTCTACATCTGATATATTAGCATAGTCCGGTCCGCACGTAAACAGCGGTTTTCAGAGTCTGATTGAACATCATTACTTTCTCATCAGGAAAAAAATTCCTCCAAACAGTCCCATGATAATTCCTGCATAGATAGCCACACACATAAGATTTGCAATGCAAAGAACGATATCCGTCCCGGTTACAACACAGAAAAAGAGACCAAGAACCAGTGTCCCTATCGTCCATCTGATGATATTTACTCCCAGAAATATTCCTTCCACACATTCATTTCCAGAATATCTGCAAACCATTTCCCACAATTTTTTCATCTTCTCATCGCCTCCTGCACGCTTTCTCCTATCTTGTTCTTAGCGTATTATATCGAAGCAATGTAAAATCTTTGCAAAGGCAAATGAAAAATCCATGTTAAATTCTGTCACCTAAGCGATGTCATCTATCGCACAAGTACCGTCTGATATCCTGCGCGTTTCAGTCTTCTCTCCATCTGGGCCGCCTCGTTCAGATTATCATATTCGCCTACCTGCACCCGATAATAGGGACCGGTATCATCGATAAATGCAGGATATTCCTGTTCCAGCAGTTCATCCAGCAGCCGCTCGGCATATCTGCGGTTGCGGAACGCACCGGTCTGCACCCGATAATACTCCGGTTCTGATTCTTCCTCTTCCATATATATGGTATCCAGAATCCCTTCCGCAATTGCCAGCGCAATATCCTGAAAATTATTATCAAACAGGATATTGTCTGTCTCCGAATTAATAAATCCCACTTCTACGAGAACTGCCGGCATCTTCGTCTTTCGGAGTACCACCAGATTGGGTCGCGCATGTACACCCAGATTCACAAATCCAATCCCTTCCAGCTGCTCATTGATATTTAAAGCCATCTGGTATTTTATCCCGGTAAGGGCATACACAAGACTTTCCACCCCCGATACTTCATTATCGATCGGAAATGAATTTCTATGAATGGACACAAAAAAATCAACTCCTGCATTATTTGCTTCCATTGCTTTTTCATAGGGTGTCTCATATACATCTGTAGTCCTTGTATATTCTACATCTATTCCACGTTCCTGCAGGATCTGTCCGATTGCAAGGACCAGATTCAAAGTGTCATCCTTTTCCTGCCTTCCCTGATAGACAGCTCCGGGATCTCTTCCTCCATGACCCGCATCCAGCATAATTGAATAAGGCATATCTTAACACCTCGAGTAATATTCTCTCATGTTAAGATATGCCCCAAATCACATTCTGCAACCTTATTTTTCTAATGTTAGCCTACAATCTTCCACTTTTTATCAACTGCATTCAGAAGTACATGTCCTTCTTCTGTAACAAGTACCAGATCTTCAATACGAACTCCGTACTTTCCTTCTATATAGATTCCAGGTTCAATCGAGAAGATCATACCCGGTTCTGCAACATTCTTATTGATCGGACTTACATCTCCGTATTCATGATCTTCCTGTCCGATAAAATGACCAAGACGGATCTTCCAGTACTCACTGTATCCTGCCTCATCGATCAGGTCTCTCGCCTGTGCATCAATATCACAGAAACGTACTCCCGGTTTGATTACAGACTCAGCCTTTTCTACCGCTGTACGAACAAGATCGTGAATCGCCTTCTGTTCCTCATCTACTGACTTGCAATAGAAGGTTCTTGTCATATCAGAACAATATCCCTTCCATACACATCCCATATCAATCAATACACACTCTCCTTCTTTCAGAGTTCTTGTATCACTTGGTGTGTGATGCTGATCTGCTGCATTCGGGCCAAAGCATACAATAGTGTCAAAGCTCAGTCCGCTTGCTCCCGCCGCAAAGAATTCAGAATCAATAAAATCTGCAATCTCTTTTTCTGTCATTCCCTCTTTGATGAATGCAGACACTTTTTCCATCACACTGTCGTTGATCACAGATGCTTCTTTCATGATTGCAATCTCTTCTTCATTTTTTACTGCACGAACGCCATCTACACAGTCGGATCCCCACACTGTTTTCATCTGTGGACAGCGCTCCTGAAGCGGAATCAGGAAACGTGCCGGCCATGTCTTATCGATTCCAAGCACACTTTCCGTATCGATATGTTCCATCAGCACCCCAATCTGATCATCCATATCGCTGAACCACACTTCTTCAAATCCCGTATCAGATACATAATACAGATAATTCAGGAATAACGTATGCTTTCCACTTGTTCGAAGCAGCAGCGCATACAGTCTTTCTCCCGGATTTACCATAATTCCTGTGAGGAAGCGAATACTGAGCGGATCTGATACGATCAGCTGCGTCAATCCCTTTTCCTCCATTTTTGCCAATACTCGATTAATTCTTTCGTTCACAGTAACCTCTCCTTATGTCATAATAATCTTACTATATAATACCAAAACCACCTACTCTTTTTCAATACTTTCCTTTATAATATAGGTATCAATTCAGGAGGCATACATTTATGATAAAATTAGTTGCAAGCGACCTCGACGGCACCCTTCTGCAGAACGGTGCTCAGACTCTCAATCCATCCATTTTTCCGGTCATACAGAAACTTCAGAAAAAGGGAATTCATTTTGTTGCCGCCAGCGGGCGTCAATACTGGAACCTCCGGAATCTCTTTTATAAAGTTCAGGATGATATCTCCTACATCTGTGAAGGCGGATCCATGTACGTTCATAACGATCAGATTCACATCCCTCACATGATCGATCCTTCCATCGTCCGCAGTATTACCGAAGCCGTACACAGATACCGTGACTGCGAGCTGACCGCTTCCTGCACGGATCATATGTATATCGAAGGGCACAACCCCTCTTTCACACATCACATGTGCAACATTGTGAAAAATGACATCATGACTGTCGATGACTTGCTGTCGATTCCCGGTCCGGTCATGAAGATGGCCGTATATAATCCACCGGAAGTCGATGCCGTATTTCAGCGATATCATGCATTATTCAGCGATGTGATCACCGTTGTACACGCAGGCAGCGGATGGGTTGATTTTATCCCGTCAGGTACAGACAAAGGATTTGCGCTCAATGCAATTCTCGAGCAGATGGCGATCTCTCCCGATGAATGTATGGTATTCGGCGATCAATGGAACGACCTTCCTATGCTGAAACTTGCCGGAACCAGCTTTGCCATGGCCAATGCCGCACCCGGGATCGCAGATTACTGTACCGGTGTAACAGACAGCGTAGAAAAAGAACTGGAGAAATTATTATAGCAGGAGGTCTTTTATGGACGGAATCATATTTGATATAGACGGAACCCTGTGGAATCCCACAGATGAAGTAGCAAAATCATGGAATCAGGCGATTCGGGAGTGTACAAAACTTTCCAGAACCATCACCGGAGCCCAGTTAAGGAGAGAATTCGGAAAACCTCTGGACGTTATCATCAACGCTCTGTTTCCGGAGCTCAGCCCTACAGAACAGACACAGTTGTCAGTTCATTTATTCGATTATGAGAACCGCTGGCTGGAAACGGCTCCCTGTCCTATCTACGAACACGTGCCGGATACCCTTGAGGCGCTGTCCAAACGCTATCCGCTGTTCATTGTAAGCAACTGTCAAAGTGGCTATATCGAGTCCTTTTTAAAGAACACCGGTTTTTCGAAATATATCACCGACTATACCTGCCATGGTGACACCGGTCTTCAGAAACAGGATACGATCCGCCTGATCATGGATCGTAACCACCTTGCGTCCGCGGTATATGTCGGCGATACACAGGGGGATGCGGATGCCTGTCAGAAAGCAGATGTTCCCATGATATATGTTTCTTATGGATTTGGTACTGTAAAGGAGCCATTTTTGACCATTCATCGGTTTGATGAATTATTGGAAATTGATTTTGATTCACATATTGCCAAACCAATTCCTTAATACTATAATAAATAGGCAATACAAACAGGAAGAAGAGGTTGGTAACATGAAAATTGGAATTGGTAATGACCACGCAGGTGTAGAGCTGAAGAATGAAATTGTAGCTCATCTTCAGGAACGGGGCTGTGAAGTTGTGAACTTTGGCACGGATACACATGACCGCTGTAACTATCCGGAATACGGTGAAAAAGTGGGACGTGCGGTTGCCGCAAAAGAAGTGGATTTTGGAATCCTCATCTGCGGCACCGGTGTTGGAATCTCTCTTGCAGCCAATAAAGTAGAAGGCATTCGGGCAGTCGTATGTTCGGAACCTTATTCCGCAAAGCTGTCAAAAGAACATAACAACACCAATGTCCTTGCCCTCGGTGCAAGAGTGGTCGGTTCTGAAATGGCCAAGATGATCGTTGACGAATGGCTGGACGCCGAGTTTATGGGCGGAAGACATCAGACTCGTGTAGACATGATTATGGCAATCGAAAAAAAGAGGGGATAACCCCTCTTTTTTATTGCTCTTTATATATTATGCTTCTTTTTTCTGATTCATCATGGTCTTAACACCATCTACTGCAAGTACAATTGCAAGTGCAACCAGCAGAACAGCAATCACTGCACGTACCAGACACCATGTTGTGCCTTCACCGCCTGCCATAACTCCAAGAACGTTGCTCTTGATTGTGAAGCAAAGTGATGTAATTGTTACGATCAGCATAAATGCCATCGGAATGTAGAACATCTTGTTATTCTTTCCTGCTTTTCCAAGCCATGTTGCAACTGCAAGAAGTCCAAGAGCTGCAAGCAGCTGGTTTGCTGCACCGAACAGTGGCCAGATGTTCGCATAACCTGTAATTCCAAGTCCGATTCCAAGTACAACAGTAATCAGTGTTGCCACGAATGGATTGGTCAGGACTTTCTTATATCCTGTAACGTCTTTGTATGTTTCTCCTGGTTCAAGCCAGAATTCCTGGAACATGTAACGTGCAAGACGTGTTGCTGTATCCAGAGATGTCAGACAGAATACAGATACGGTAAGTACCAGTAATGTATATGCAATCTTCTCTGTTCCGGCAAGTCCAGGAATGGAACCAAGCATCTTGGAGATACCTGTTGCAAATACTGCAGTTGGAACTACAGTTTCACCGGCAGAATAGCTGGACCAGATATAACCTACAGCACACAGAGAGATAATAGCAAGTGCACACTCGATTAACATTCCACCGTACGCGATCGGCTGTGCATCTTTTTCACTGTTCAGCTGTTTTGCTGTTGTACCGGAACCTACCAGTGAATGGAAACCGGAAATAGCACCACATGCGATTGTTACAAACAATGCCGGGAACATATATCCAAGAGAAGTTCCTGTCGGAGCAACTGTATCTTTAAATCCTGTAAATGCAGGAATATCCATCTGTGCTCCACCTGTTAATCCGCATCCAACGATACCAACAACTGCCACGATCATCATGAAGTAAAGTAAGAATGAACTTAAGTAATCACGCGGCTGAAGCAGGATCCATACCGGTGCAACAGATGCTGCCAGAATGTAGATACCTACGATTACCATCCATGCCTTGTTGCTTAAGTAGATCGGATGCCAGTTCATTCCAACTACCATACAGATCACAATTGCAACGACACCTATGATTGTTGATACGCCAAGTCCTGCATTTCTGCGATATACAAGAAAACCGAATGCAATAGCGATCAGAATGAACAGAATAGAGATCATTGCTGTTGTTGCATTTGCCGCACTTGCTGCATAGTCAACTGCACCGCTTTCTGTGTATGTTGCCATAAAAGTATTTGCTACGATAGAACCAAATGCTGCTACTACCAGGATCAATGTCAGATAAGAGAAGATGATAAACAGCTTCTTTGCTTTTGATCCCATGGTATCAGCGATAACCTCACCAATAGACTGTCCTTTATGACGGATAGATGCAAACAGTGCACCAAAGTCATGAACCGCACCAAAGAAGATACCACCGATCAGAACCCACAGAAGTACCGGAACCCATCCAAATACTGCAGCCTGAATAGGACCATTGATCGGACCTGCTCCGGCGATAGAAGAAAAGTGATGTCCCATCAGGACCGGTGCTTTTGCAGGCACATAATCCACACCATCTTCTTCTGTGTGTGAAGGAGTCTCTCTTGACGGATCGATTCCCCACTGTTTTGCAAGCCATTTGCCGTATGTAAGATAAGCACCGACAAGGATTGCAATACCAACTACCAATACTACAACACCATTCATAGTTAATTCCTCCTCATTTTCCTTTGTATAATGTTATTGTATCTATACAGGAAGCGCAGAACGCATTTCCTTGTATGCTTTTTTAAAACCCGACAGTATATTCCAGCATGTACGCCAGCTCTCTCTGTCAGATCAGACCAGATTTTTTATATCCCTTTACCAGGTCTTTTGCCGCCCGATTTCCAAATACTTTCTGAGTTTTCAGGTCAAACACCAGAATCCTCACTTCACTGTATCCGCGGATCGTCAGCAGATAGTTCTTTACATATCTGAACTGCTTTACCATCTTTTTCACATCATCTGACACACCGTTCTCACAAATGTAGACCGCTGTCATGTATGTATACATATGATCCTTTTTCGGGAGCTTCTCACCGCCTCTAACCAGCTGTGGTTCAATGTAAGTATCAATCTCTTTTCGGAACCTTTCTATCTCTTCAGCCTTCAGCTCATCCGCAACACGAAAAAACACATGCTCAAAGCATTCGGCCCGCCAAATCTCTGCCTTCTTAACGAGGACATACTTTGCACTGGTTACATTAAAGCCAGCATATGCATCGTAAATATCTCCATTAATATCGTAGTTCCGCTCTATATCAAAACTGGATCTGTAAGACACCAGTAATTTCTCCAACAGTTCTTTTCCTGTCATAGAAAGCCCTCTCCTTTGCCAGAGTAACGTGCTAAACTTTTTCTAAAAATCTTATAAAGTATAGCACCATAGCACCCAAAATGCAATACTTTTAGAGCACACTCTGTAATTTTTTTTAATCTCAAACTATTACATCAAAAAAGGCGGAGGATTAATTGTTTCCTCCGCCCAACAAATGCCTTCCTCAATTATTATGTTATGCTTCGTCCCTGTCATTCGTCAGTTTCAATTTATCAAGAATATAGAAAATCAGACTCAGTATCATTGCGACCACGCATGCCAGCACCATTCCGGTCAGCTGAATATTTCCAAGCTTTACAGCGACTCCTGACAGTCCTGTTACAAATACGATCGAAGTCAGCATCAGATTTCTTGAACGTCCATAATCCACATTTGAATCAACCAGGATACGGATTCCGGATGCTCCGATCATACCATACAAAAGGAATGAGATTCCGCCGATTACCGGCCCCGGAATTGTCTGAATCAGCATGGAAAGCTTTCCTACAAAAGAACAGATGATGGAAAGAACTGCCGCTCCTGCAATGACACGAACACTATACACTTTTGTTACTGCCATGACCCCGATGTTTTCCCCATAAGTCGTCGTCGGAACAGAACCGATCAGACCGGACAGCATGGTAGAAAAATTATCTCCAAATAAAGATCTGTGTAATCCCGGATCCTTTAAAAGATCGCGTCCGACAATCTTACTCGTTACCACCTGATGACCGATATGTTCAGACGCAATTACCAGCAATACCGGAAGAATCATCATAATTGCACCAAGGTCGAATTTTGGTGTCTGGAAATTCGGAAGCGCAAACCATCCGGCTGCCGCAACCTGTGAAAAATCAAGCATACCACAGGCAAATGCTGCAATATATCCGGCAATCACCGCAATCAGGATCGGAATTACAGAAAGGAATCCACGAAACAGAATATTTCCAAATACTGCCACTCCCAGAGTTACAGCAAATACAATTACATTCTTCATATCGATCTGTTCATCCAGAAGGCCTGCATTGCTTGCAGCCGAGCCTGACAGTTCCAGTCCGATCAACGCAACTACCGGTCCCATCGCCGCCGGCGGAAGAACAATATCAATCCAGTCGGTTCCACATTTATAGATAATAAAAGATAAAATACAACCGCAGAAACCTACTGCCACAAATCCGCCCAATGCGTATTCGTATCCCATCTCACTGATTACAATTCCAGCCGGTGCCAGAAACGCAAAACTGGATCCCAGATACGCCGGTGCTTTTCCTTTCGTCACCGCAATGAATATCAGCGTTCCTACTCCATTCATAAACAACACAATTGCCGGGTTAATTCCGAAGATAAAAGGCACCAGTACGGATGCTCCAAACATCGCAAACATGTGCTGAATACTTAACGGAACGAGCAGCTTAAACGGTACTTTGTCCTCAACCTGGATAATCTTATGATCTTCCATCTCATTTCCTCCTGATAATAGATTCTATTTACAACCGTTTATATTTTAACATACGAAGACGTCGGTGTACAGATGGAACACACGCAAATGTGTCTCATCCATACACCGACGCCATTTCATCATAAATATTTATTAAAATAATGCTTTTACTGTTGGATAGATCTTTCTGAACTTCTGGTATCTTTCTTCATATTTTGCAACAAGCTCTTCTTCCGGTTCTACGGTATCAATCACCTTGACGATCTGAGCAGCCGCGCTTTCTACATCCGGATATTCTCCACATCCGACTGCCGCCAGCATTGCTCCTCCAAGAGCAGGGCCTTCTTCACTTTCAACCACATCCACTTTCAGATTCATAATGTTCGCAATCATCTTCTTCCACAGTGGACTCTTTGCACCTCCGCCGCAGATCTTGGTACGTTCAATCTGTATTCCAAGACTTCTTGCAACTTCCAGTGAATCACGCAGCCCGAACGCAACACCCTCCAGAACTGCCTGCGTCATATCTTCTCTCGTTGTGTCCATAGACATTCCGATAAACATTGCACGTGCATCCGGATTGTTGTGTGGTGATCGCTCACCCATCAGATAAGGAAGATAGAACACATTGTTCTCTCCAAGCCTGGTGATACCTGCCTGCTCAGCAGCAAAATCCTTTGTTTTCAGGATTTCTTCATTCCACCATTTATTACAGGATGCGGCACTCAGCATACATCCCATCAGATGATAATTGCCATCTGCATGTGCAAAAGAATGCAGCGCATTGTTCTCATCTACCCCGAACTTTTTACTGGAGATAAAGATGGTTCCGGATGTTCCGAGAGAAATGTTGCACATTCCGTCTCCTACTGTTCCGGTTCCTACGGCAGCTGCCGCATTATCGCCTGCTCCGGCAATGATCTTCACTTCCGGTGACAGTCCAAGTTCTTCCGCGATCTCCGGTCTCAGAGTACCTACTACCTCGTAGCTCTCGTATAATTTCGGAAGCATGTCTTCTGTAATTCCACAGATATCCATCATCTCTTTTGACCAGCAGCGGTTCTTCACATCCATGAGAAGCATACCTGACGCATCAGATACATCTGTACAGAAGGATCCGGACAGACGATATGCCAGATAATCCTTTGGAAGCATAATCTTTACGATCTTTGCAAAATTTTCAGGTTCATGTTTCTTCATCCAGAGAATCTTCGGAGCTGTAAACCCGGCAAATGCAATATTTGCTGTGTATTCAGACAGTTTTTCTTTTCCGATTACTTCATTCAGGTAGTTCGTCTCTTCTCCTGTTCTTCCGTCATTCCACAGGATTGCCGGACGGATCACCTGATCCTCTGCATCCAGCGCAACCAGACCATGCATCTGTCCTCCGAAACTGATACCTGCCACCTGTGACTTGTCACACTCTGCAGTCAGTTCTTTGATTCCTTCCATAGACTGAGCAAACCAGTCTTCCGGTTTCTGTTCCGACCAGCCCGGATGCGGGAAGAACAGTGGATATTCTTTTGATACGATTTTCTGAATTTTTCCTGTTTCATCCATCATAAGAAGTTTCACTGCGGATGTCCCAAGATCTACACCTATATATAACATATGACGCCTCCTGCCTGGTTTTCTCTTATGCCCACGGATTCTCTGTCGGATATCTTACTCCTGCCGGCTGATTGTATCCAATCTCTTCTACCGGAACACCGATGTACTTGAATACTTCAAATAAAGCTTTTCCAAAATGACCAAATGCAACTGCACCGTGATGTGGATATCCACCCTCAATCAATACGTGACGATAGAATCTTCCCATCTCCGGAATTGCAAATACACCAATTGCTCCGAAGGAACGGGTTGCAACCGGAAGTACTTCACCATGTGCGATATAAGCACGAAGCTTGCAGTCTGCGGTGCTCTGCAGACGGAAGAATGTGATGTCTCCAGGCACGATATCGCCTTCCAGTGTTCCCTGTGTTACTTCTTCCGGCAATGCTCTTGCCATGATCATCTGATACTTCATCTCGCAGAAAGAAAGCTTGCTTGATGCAGTATTTCCACAGTGGAATCCCATAAATGTATCTTTATGTGTATATGGATATTTGCCCTCGATATCTTCTTTGAACATATCTTTCGGTACAGAGTTATTGATATCCAGCAGGGTTACGGTATCATTACTTACTACGGTTCCGATAAACTCACTCAGTGCGCCATAGATATCTACTTCACAGGATACCGGAATTCCCTGTGCTGTAAGGCGGCTGTTTACATAACATGGAACAAAGCCAAACTGTGTCTGGAATGCCGGCCAGCACTTTCCTGCGATTGCAACATATTTACGATATCCTCTGTGCTCTTCTACCCAGTCTTTCAGAGTCAGTTCATACTGAGCCAGTTTTGCCAGGATCTCCGGTTTCTTATTACCTGCTCCCAGTTCTTCTTCCATCTCTTTTACGATTGCAGGAATTCTCTCGTCTCCGGCATGCTTGTTGAACGCTTCAAACAGGTCAAGTTCAGAGTTCTCTTCGATCTCTACACCGATATTGTAAAGCTGCTTGATCGGAGCATTGCAGGCAAGGAAGTTCAGCGGACGAGGTCCGAAGCTGATGATCTTCAGATCGTTCAGTCCTACGATTGCCTTTGCGATCGGAATGAATTCATGAATCATATCTGCACATTCTTCTGCATCTCCTACCGGATATTCCGGGATATATGCTTTGATGTTACGAAGCTGAAGATTGTAGCTTGCATTCAGCATACCGCAATATGCATCTCCACGTCCCTGGATCAGGTTGTTTCCGGTCTCTTCTGCTGCTGCAACGAACATCTTCGGTCCGTCAAAATGCTTTGCAAGCAGAGTCTCAGAGATCTCCGGTCCAAAGTTTCCAAGATATACGCACAGTGCATTACATCCTGCTTTTTTGATGTCTTCCAGTGCCTGCACCATATGGATCTCGCTTTCAACGATACAGATCGGACATTCATATACTTCCTTTGCATCGTATTTCTCGGTATATGCTTTCATCAGGTTTTCACGGCGTGTTACGGACAGACTCTCCGGAAAACAGTCACGGCTTACTGCTACAATTCCCACTTTTACTTCTGGCATGTTATTCATAGTTTCCATCCTCCTAAACGATATTTATTATAATGTCATTATATCAACCATTTTCTCTGTATACCACCAAATAATTAGCCATTTTATAGCACTTTTTTGTCTTTTTTACAGTTTCCCCTGTTTTTTACGAAACTGACTCGGCAGCATTCCGTAGCGAGACTGAAAGACTTTTGAAAATGCTTTGCTGTTGGCAAATCCATTTATCTCTGCAATCATACCGATTGTATATCCTGTATTCATCAGATCCTGATACGCATGGCTCAGCCGCAGATTATCCAGATATGTCTTATAATTGACCTTCGCGTATTTCTGAAACATTCTCGAAAGATACGTCGGTGAATAATGAAACTTCTCCGCTACCTGTGCTAGCGGCAATTCCTGACTGTAATTTTCCTTCATGTATTCCGTAATCTGCGAGAGCTTATTCAGTTTCCGATTGGCCTTCAGCATCTCTTCATCCACTTCCGTCTCACGGTACTTGCTGACCAGAAGATAGACCAGCATATAGAACTGGCTCTGTACCTTGAATTCATATCCGGTCTGTCCTCCGGCATAAGTCTCATACATATCCCGGATCAGGCGCATGACTTCTTCATCCTGATTTTTAGAACTGTGTGTAAAGTAGATAAAGCGCTCATCTGTATAATATCTCTCAAAAGTGGAAAGTGGGATCTGCAATACAACCGTCATATTCTTCCTTGGAGAATGAATGGAATGTACCTCATTGGAATTCACCAGCATGAATTCTCCCGGACTCAGCGGGTAACTTGCCTCATTCAGGAAGAATTCCAGTTCTCCTTCAAACAGGGCAAATATCTCCACAGAACGATGCCAGTGCTTATTACGGATGTAATTACCGTCCTTTCCCTCGAATAAAAACATCTTAAAGGGGATATCATTATTCGGCATGATGATCTCATGCGTATACTCTGTTTTCTGCATTCTGTTTATATCCATTCTGTCGCACCCATTACTTCTACTGCTTTCGCGCCACATATACCTCCGTTCTCTGCACACTCGATCACATTTTTCCCTTCTAGCAGTGCGCAGAGAAATCCCGCCACGAAGCTGTCTCCGGCGCCCGTTGTATCAATACAATGAGCTCCCTCCACCGCAGACATCCACCGTGCTTCCTCGTCTGTCCTTATATAACAGCCTCGTTTTCCACACTTGATGATCACATTACCGACTCCGGCAGCCTTCAGCCTGTCAGCGGCATCCTCCACACAATCGGTTCTCGTAAAACGCATAGCCTCTTCATCATTCGGAAGCAGATAATCAATATGCGCAAGTGCAGGAGCCAGATCCTCTACAGTCTCTCCGTGCTTACATTTTGTCATATCCGCACATACGATTTTTCCCTGCTTCTTTGCTGTCTCGAATATCTCCTGCATTTCTTTTGTGCCAATCTTCGGAAACACAAAGATACTTGCAAAACAGATAATCTTTACACTGTCCGGGAAGGGCATATGTATATCATCAATGGTCAGACTTCTGAGTGTGCCGTTTCCATTCGTCAGGAAATCCCGATTACCATCCGGCTCCACAAGCACCACATTGATTCCCGTTGTTTCATCGTCTCTGAGACAGCCCTCGCCAAGCTGTATTCCTTCTTTTTCACAATGTCGATAAATAAACCGTCCCGCCTGATCTTTTCCTATGATCGTCTCAAGCCGCACCTTTTTTCCCATTCTCGCAAGAATCGTCGCTTCGTTCAGCGCATCGGCACCGATCGACATCTTGATGTCTTCTGCTTCATATGAGCCAGACTCAAATACCTCTTCCCTGGCAGGACGCACGAGTACATCTATGATCGATGCACCAATTACTTCAATCTCTGGTTCTGTTATGTTCATATCGTTAATATCTCCCTTCCTCATCTATCACTTTTGATCCCTTTTTCATATAGATATTATAAAAAATTATATCACTCAATCCCCATGTTAACAACCACCCTCTACGGTTTCACATTGTAGTTGCTTTTGGGCATATCATGAAAAGGTAAATGTTACCGCCCAATAATTTTAAGATTATAGTTACATCCAGGGATAAAATAGGGTATTAACATACAAACTTTTGCAGATCGCCCAATTCTGTAGAAAATGGATTGAATCTTTACAAATAAAAGAGAAAAAAGGGGAGATAAGTAGAAGATAATATGATATATGCCCATCCAAGCTATTATCAAAAAAGCCCCGGAAACCGAAGTTTCCAGGGCTTATTATACATATTTCAATTAATGAAATTCAGATTATTCAAGGATTTCCTTAACTACACCTGAACCTACTGTACGTCCACCTTCACGGATAGCGAAACGAAGTCCCTGCTCCATAGCTACTGGATGGATCAGTTCACATGTCATTTCTACGTGGTCACCAGGCATACACATTTCTGTTCCTTCTGGCAGTCCGCAAACACCAGTTACGTCTGTTGTTCTGAAGTAGAACTGTGGACGATAGTTGTTGAAGAATGGAGTATGACGTCCACCTTCATCTTTTGTTAATACGTAAACCTGAGATGTAAATTTGCTGTGGCATTTTACTGATCCCGGTTTAACCAGACACTGTCCTCTTTCGATCTCTGTTCTCTGAACACCACGAAGAAGAGCACCGATGTTGTCACCAGCCTGAGCCTCATCAAGAAGCTTACGGAACATCTCAACACCTGTTACAACTGTCTTCTTGGATTCTTCGTGAATACCAACGATTTCTACTTCATCAGATACGTGAAGTGTTCCACGCTCTACTCTACCAGTAGCAACTGTTCCACGTCCTGTGATAGAGAATACGTCCTCTACAGGCATAAGGAATGGCTGATCTACAGCACGCTCTGGATCTGGAATGTAGCTGTCAACAGCTTCCATAAGTTCCATGATCTTGTCTCCCCATTCTCCTGATGGATCTTCAAGAGCTTT
>JAEDLC010000008.1 GCA_016295505.1 Dorea sp. | reverse complement strand
CATCCCCTGTACGATACCTCCGGTAACCTCCAGAAGTTCCGGATCTGTAACCTCAATTACCAGTCCCTTATTGGCTTCATGTGTCAGTCTGTCAACTTTTGTAATGCGGATCTTATAATCTTTCACTTCTCCTGTGACAGCACATCGGATCCATGCCTCTCCCTCCTGGATTTCTTCGGTATCGGCGGTCTGCATCGGTGTCTGTTCTTCAAACAGAGCATCTATTCTGTCTATACTCCCGAAGATTCCGCAGTCTGTATTATCTGTTATATTTCCCAGAACATTATAACTGTTATACACGATGATTCCTTCCATTCCACCCGGCGTTCCGTCCGCTCCTTTTTGAATATCTTTCACACTTGTGCTGTAGACTCTTCCTTCTTCAATCTCTATCAGTTCATTCGTATCAATGTCATGAATTCCATGTCCCAATGCACCGAATCGGCTGTCGGCTGTCAGATATGTGATTGTTCCAAGTCCCTGTGCATTGTCTCTTACCCAGATCCCGAGTTTATAATCCTTTCGTCCGCACTGCACCGGTCGAACCTTAATATCAAGATACGTATCATCCCTTCTCACTTTAAGTACTGTTTCATTGTCATCCAGTTCTTTCACTGCTTCCACCAGAGCATCTTTACTGTCTGTTTCCTGATCTCCTACGGCGACGATATAATCTCCTGCCTTTAACAGATGTTCACAGGGAGAATATTGGTTTCCGTCCATACCGGTTATGGTATCTGTTCCAAGAACCATGACTCCATCGGTCTCCAGATAGATCCCAATAGGCATTCCGCCTGGAATTACCATATCGGAAGCTGCCGTCTTCGCATTGACCTCCTGCCGAAGCTGTTCTTGTCGGATCTCGATCAGATAATATCCTCCGCTTACGGCAATTGTAAATGTTAATATCATTATCAAAATTCTTCGATACCAGTATTTTCTCATTCCACAGACTGCTCCTTTCAAACCGCACATAATAAAAACAGATATCCTTTTCTTGGATATCTGTTTTTATTATGTGAATTTTCAATTATTTTACACTGGTTTATTTTGTCTGTTTCGCAAGCTTACGCATCTCTGTTGCATTTTCAATCACTGTATCTGTAATCTTGGCACCGCCCAGAATTCTCGCAAGTTCACCGATAGATTCTTCCTCGCTTAATAATCGTATGCCTGTCGTTGTCACACCGTCTTTGGTCTTTTTTTCAATCTGATAATGGCAGTCTGCCATTGCCGCAATCTGTGCAAGATGGGTGATACAGATCACCTGATGATTTTTCCCTATAAGGGCCATCTTTTCCGATACTTTCTGTGCAGTCCTTCCACTGATTCCGACATCGATCTCATCAAAGATCAGTGTTTCAATCTCGTCTCTCTCGGCCATGACTGATTTGATCGCCAGCATGATACGGGAAAGTTCCCCTCCGGATGCAACATTTGCAAGTGGTCTGACCGGCTGCCCCGGATTCAGGGAGATCATGAACTCCACATCATCCATTCCGTCAGAGGAATATTCTCTCTTCTGTTCAAAATGGATCTGAAAGTTCACATCTTCAAAATTAAGATCCTTTAATCCGTTCTCGATCGCTTTTTCCAGAATGGAAGCCTGCTGTCTTCGGACAGCAGACAGTTTATCTGCCCACATCTGATAAGTCTCTTCTGCTTTTTGGCAGCGTTCTTTCAGGGATTCCAGATAATGGTCAAAGTCTTCCAGGACTGCGATTCTCTCTTCCTGTTTTTCACAGTATGCAAGAACCTCTTCTATGGTAGCTCCATACTTTGTTTTCAGATGATTCAGCTCATTCAGACGATTCTCTGTCTCATATAATTCTTCTTCAGAGAACTCACATGTATCACTGTATTCAGCCAGTTCCCGGTTAAAATCATTCAGAAGGCTGTCAATCTCGGCAAGCTGCTCATACAGCTCTTCTGCTTTTTTATCATACTCTGTCGCCTGAGACAATGCGCGGATTGCTCTGCTCAGTCCTTCACTGGCACTGTCATTGTTCTCACTTGTATAGCCATACGCTTCTGTCACGCTCTCGGCAATTTTTTTACCATTCGATATCTTTCTGTAGAGGGTTTCCAGTTCCATATCTTCGCCGGGTATCAGCTGTGCATTTCGGATCTCCTCTGTCTCATATTTCAGAAAAGAAAGCTCTTTTGCCCTCTGTGCTTCATCTGTAACTGCTTCTTTCAACTCTTTTGCACATGCCTTATATGCACGGAAAGCTTCTTCCGTCTTTTTCTTCTCTTCTGCCAGAAAGCTCTCTGCAAACGCATCTACAATCTGCAGATGATTCTTTTTATACAGGAGCGACTGGTGTTCATGCTGCCCGTGAATATCAATCAGAATTGCGGCTGCCTCTTTCAGCTGTCCGATCGGGACCGTCTCACCATTGATACGACTGATGCTTCTTCCCTCCATCAGTCTTCTGGACAAAGTCACGATACCATCTTCCGGATCGATATCCATGTCATTGAGCTTTCTGATCTGGTGTTCATTTTCCACTAGAAAAGAAAGTTCCACTAACCCGTATTTCGTTCCCTGTCTCAGAATATCTCTGGAATACCTTCCGCCCAGAGCAAGATTCACAGATCCAAGAATGATTGACTTTCCCGCACCCGTTTCACCGGTCAGAATATTCAGTCCTTCCCCGAATTCTACTTCTATCTCATCAATTAATGCCAGATTCTTTACATGCAGATTCTGTAACATATTTCCTCCTACAGAATAATCTTACTGATCTTGTCCATTACTTTCACTGTATCGTCCACTGTTCTGATCGCACACATGATGGTATCATCTCCGGCAATACTGCCGACAATCTCGTTCCACTTCATTGCATCCAATGCAGCGCATACTGCACTCGCCATTCCTGACACGGTCTTTATGACCAGAATGTTCTGTGCCATATCCATGGAAATATAGCCTTCTTTTAATACGCGGATATATTTTTCACTCATTCCGCTTTCTGCGTTCTGATGCAATGCGTAACGCTGTTTTCCATTATCAGAAGGAATCTTGGTAAGCTTCAGGTCCCGGATATCTCTTGACACGGTTGCCTGTGTTACCTTGAACCCAGCCTGGTTCAGATACTCAGCCAGTTCTTCCTGCGTTTCAATATGATATCTGTTAATCAATTCAATAATTTTTGCGTGTCTGTTTACCTTCATGTCACTAATTCCCCTTCATTTTTCTGCGAAGTGTCTCTAAAAAGCTGACTTTATTCAACTTCAGGATCTTTGTTCTGGCATCAGCCCTGCGTACCATGATTTTTGCTCCGGTTTCCATAATCATCCTGTCTGCACCGTCAAAGGTAACATATACCTCTTCTCTGGAACCATTTCTTCCTTCTCCGATCTCTATCATAATCTCATCTTCGGAAGACAATACAATACTCCTTGTATTCAATGCATGTGAACAGATCGGAGTGATCACGATCAGAGATGCTGTCGGTTCCACAACCGGCCCTCCTGCAGACAGGTTATAGGCAGTAGAACCGGTCGGTGTCGAGATGATCACGCCGTCCGCCTCATAGGAATTCAGCAGTTCCCCGTTGACAAACAGTTTGAAATGTATGATCCGAAGCTCTCCCTTTCTTGAAACGACGATATCATTTAATGCAACATCCTGTGTCCCATCTTCCAATGTCCCTTTCAGCATCATACGTTCTTCAAACACATAGTCACCGGCAAGCATCTGATTCAGGTCCTCTTCGATATGATTGACCTCAACTTCCGTCAGATATCCGAGAGTTCCCATATTGATTCCGAGAATCGGAACATCTTTTTCCCAGAGCGTTCTTGCAACCTCAATCAGACTTCCGTCTCCACCAATGACAATCGCACAGTCGATCTGATCCGGCACCGATTCCATAATAATATTTTTATCTTCATCCTTCTGACACAGGATACATGTCTTACCGGCATTCTGAAGCAGAGTAACCACTTGATCCGTAACAGAATAATCCGTATCCTTTCCATCATTCGTAACAATTAAATATCTATCCATAGCCGATGCTTTCCTTTAACCTTTCGTTAACGTATCAAATGCCTCATCCACCGTCTTTTCGACATTGATTATATCAGATATTCTGTCTGTTTTTCCACATTTTTCCAGATGAACCAGATATTCAATATTACCTTCCGGTCCCCGGATCGGTGAAAACTCCAGATTTAATACAGCAAACCCGATCGACATCGCATAGTCGATCACTTTATGAATCACTTCGATGTGTGTACTCTTTTCTCTGACAACTCCTTTTTTTCCGACCTTTTCTCTTCCCGCCTCAAACTGTGGCTTGATCAATGCTACGATCTGCCCGTTTTCAGTCAGATATTCACAGATCGGCATCAGAACTTTTGTCAGAGAGATGAAAGACACATCAATCGAAGAAAAATCAATCGGCTCACCCAGATCTTCCGGCGTCACATATCGTATATTCGTCTTTTCCATACAGACCACTCTGTCATCCTGCCGGAGTTTCCAGTCAAGCTGCCCTCTTCCTACATCGATCGCATACACTTTTTTTGCACCGTTCTGAAGCATACAGTCAGTAAATCCTCCGGTGGATGAACCGACATCTGTACATACCTTTCCTTCCACCGATACATCAAAGTTCTTAATTGCTTTTTCCAGCTTCAGGCCTCCTCTGCTGACATAAGGAAGCGTGTGTCCTTTCACTTCAATCTGCACTTCTTCCGGAAACGTCGTTCCCGCCTTATCTTCTCTCTGTCCATCCACAAATACATTGCCGGACATAATGATCGCCTTGGCCTTTTCACGGGATGCGGCAAGATTTCTTTTTACCAGTAATACATCTAAACGTTCTTTCATATCTTCTCCTGCAATCTGTCATATAGTGTCCGGATTCTGGAAGTCATAGAATCCACATCAAGTCCAGTCTCTTTTCTGAGTACATCAATACTTCCATGCTCCACGTAATCATCCGGAAGAGCCAGTGTCAGTACCTGCATTCCCGGACATTTTCTGGAAACATATTCAACGACATGTTCCCCGTAACCTCCGGTCTGAACATTTTCTTCTATCGTTACAACAAGTCTGTGATGATTACGCAAATGTTCCAGCATCTCTGTATCAATCGGTTTTACAAACCTTGCATTTACAAGTGTACAGGAATATCCGTTTTCTTTGAGTTTTTCCCGCACCTTTACCGCTTCTTCAAACATATGTCCTACACTCAGAATTGCAATCTCACATTCTTCATAGAGCATCTCACTCTTTCCGTATATAATCGGCGCCCGGAATTCCTGAAATTCGTCATATGCACTTCCCCTCGGATATCTGAATGCGATCGGTCCATTGTAAGAAAGCGCATAACGTAGCATATCTGCAAGTTCCCATTTATGCTTTGGCGCCATCACAACCATATTCGGAATACTGCTCAGATAAGAAAGATCAAAGATTCCCTGGTGTGTCTCTCCGTCACTGCCTACCAGCCCTGCACGATCCACCGCAAATACAACCGGAAGATTCTGCAGTGCCACATCGTGAATCACCTGATCATATGCACGCTGGAGGAAGGATGAATATACTGCAAATACCGGTCTCATCCCGCCTGCGGCCAGACCTGCCGCAAACGTTGTTCCGTGTTCTTCTGCAATTCCGACATCAAAGAAACGATCCGGATATCTTTTCCGGAAACCTGCAAGTCCGGTTCCATCTGCCATAGCCGCTGTTATCGCAACAATATCAGGATTTCTTGCAGCCTCATCACAGATCACCTTCCCAAATACATCTGTATAGCTGTCCTTCTTCTTGGGAGACTCCGGCTCTCCTGTCTCCACCTGAAACGGTCCGATTCCATGAAATTTATCCGGATGCATTTCTGCCGGTTCATATCCTTTTCCCTTTTCTGTCAACACATGAAGAAGCACCGGTCCTTTGATTCTCTTCGCTTCCCGGAATGCACGACAGAGCATCGCAATATTGTGACCCGGAACCGGCCCAAGATAAGTGATCCCCATGTCTTCAAAAAACATTCCCGGAACGATCAGCTGCTTCAGACTACTCTTCGTACGGTGGATATGTTCAATGATAGAATCTCCAACCACCGGAACGTTATGAAGTGCGGTAGTAACCCCTTTTTTTAATCCGGTATAGAACTCTGCTGTCCGAAGTTCTGCCAGATAATGAGACATTCCTCCTACATTTTCTGAAATAGACATATGGTTATCATTCAACACGATGATAAAATTGGTACTCAGTTCTGAGGCATTGTTCAGTGCCTCGTATGCCATACCGCCCGTCAGAGAACCATCTCCGATCACGGATATCACATTATAATCTTCCCCCTTCAGATCTCTTGCACGCACATACCCCAGACCTGCCGAGATTGAAGTCGAACTGTGCCCGGTATCAAATGCATCACAGTCACTTTCTTTTCTTTTTGGGAAACCACTCATGCCGCCGTATTTACGCAGGCTTTCAAACCCTTCTTTTCTGCCGGTCAGAAGCTTGTGCGTATAGGACTGATGTCCGACATCCCAGATAATCTTATCCTGTGGAAGCTGAAACACAAGATGCATGGCCATCGTAAGTTCTACCACTCCAAGATTCGATGCAAGATGTCCGCCTGTTTTACTGATCTTTTCAATCAGAAACTGCCGGATCTCTTCTGCAAGCTGCAAAAGCTCCTGCGGTTCCAGTTCCTTTATATCATTCACCTTTTGTATTCGTTCTAACATAATCAGGTATCCTCTCTATCTGTCCCTGTGAATCAGCTCCAATAAAAGCTGTTCCAGATATTCATTTTTTCCTGATAATTGATGCAGCAGATCAATGGCAGAAGCGGAATATTCTTCTACAATCTTTTTTGCACCCTCAATCCCCATCATAGAAACATACGTCGTCTTCTCATTCTTTTCATCGCTGTGAATCGGCTTTCCCAATACCTCCTCGGTGCTTGTCACATCCAGGATATCGTCCTGAATCTGGAACGCAAGCCCGACATATCTTGCGATCTTCTCAACTTTTTTCACTTCTTCTTCCGAAGCGCCTCCAAAAATTGCACCGATCATCATGGATGCTTCGATCAATGCAGAGGTCTTAAGTACATAGATTGTATCAAGAACTTCTTTTGACACGACATGTCCGGTTTCCTTCACATCAATCACCTGACCGCCGATCATTCCATATATGCCGGCCTTTTTCCCAAGAACTCCAAGAGCTCTTCCAATCAGCAGGCTGTCCTGCGGATCGGTTACAAACGCCCGGAATGCCGTTTCAAATGCATAATTTAACAGGGCATCCCCTGCCAGGATTCCCATATCCTCTCCGTACACAATGTGTGTCGTCTTCCTTCCGCGCCGGTAATCATCATTGTCAAGTGCCGGAAGATCATCATGTACCAGGGAATATGTATGGATCATCTCAATTGCCGCCATAAATGGACGAATCGCTTTACATGATCCCTGAAACAGCCGGTATGTTTCCATCATCAGCATCGGACGCAGTCTCTTTCCGCCTGCCATCAGACTATATCCCATGGCTTCCATGATCACGCTCTGATAACCTTTCTGCTTCGGCAGGTACTCCTGAAGCATTTTTTCAATGTCTTCCACTTTTTCTTTCATCTGTCTCTGAAAATCAGTTTTCGAACTCATGAACTTCACCTTCCTCGTCCAATACCAGCATTTTCTTTTCTACTTTATCGATCTTTTCACTGCATGCTTTCAAAAGATCCATTCCCCGGTGATAATATTGAAAGGAATCTTCCAGAGAGACGTCTTCTTTTTCCATTTCTGCAATCGTCGACTCTAATTGTACAAACAATTCCTCCAATGTATACTCCTGCGACTGATTTGCCTTCTTAGCCATGCTGCTCCTCCTTTATCTCCCGGACTTCCGCCCCTATAATTCCATTCTTCAGATATATGGACATTCGATCTCCGATCTTCACCTGAGAAATATCTTTGATAACATTTCCATCATACTTTTCTACATAGGAGTATCCCTGATTCAGCTTGCGAATCGGAGAAAGTCCGTTCATCTTCTCCATGTCGAGCGCCAGTCTGTGCCTTGCTTCCTTCAAACGCTGCTCCATCAGATTCCGAAGCCTGTCCTCTGCTTCTGCCAGTCTCTGCTGCTGTTCCTGAAGCTTATTCCTCGGATGAAGATAGGTAAGTCTGGTCTGATATTCTTTTAAATGCATACGACTGATCTGGATACTTCCGGACATCAGACGATTCAGTCGAAGGCTGCTTTCTTCGATATGAACTCTGACACGTGCGTAATCCCACACAGCCAGCTCCGCTGCCGCTGATGGTGTCGGTGCCCGAAGATCTGCCACATAATCTGCGATCGTCGTATCCGTCTCATGACCTACCGCAGAGATAACAGGAACAGAGCAGTCAAAAATGGCCCTGGCAACAATCTCTTCATTAAATGCCCAGAGATCTTCTATAGAGCCTCCTCCTCTTCCAACAATAATCACATCAACCTTCCTGTTTTCCAGCATTCGGATGCCTCTGACAATACTCCCGGCCGCACCCTCTCCCTGAACCTGTGCAGGATAAAGAATCAGCTGAACGTAAGGATTCCTTCTGGCAGAGATATTCATGATATCTCTTACTGCCGCCCCGGTCGGTGCCGTAACGACTCCGATCGTTTTCGCATATGCCGGAATTGGCTTTTTATATTCCGGTGCGAACATTCCCATCTCTTCCAGTTCCTGTTTCAACATCTGGAATCTCTCATAAAGTGCTCCTGCTCCGTCAAGACGGATCTCTCTTGCATAGAGCTGGTAGGATCCGCTTCTCTCATACACATTCACCGATCCGAAGACGATCACCTGCTGACCTTCTCTCATACGAAAAGAGAGCCCGCCTCGCTGCCCGGCAAACATGACACAGGCAATCGTTCCGGACTCATCCTTTAGTGAAAAATATATATGTCCCGATGTGTGATACTTACAGTTGGATACTTCTCCCTTTACATAGATCCGGGTCAGCATGTAATCCTGGGTAAACATATTTTTGATATATGCATTTACCTGTTTTACTGTGTAAACATTCTGAGTCATAACCTACCTCTGATCAGTCAGCAAATCTGGCCAGCACGCCATTTACAAATGCCGGTCCCTCATCACTGCTGTATGTCTTGGCAAGATTCACAGCCTCGTCAATCGCTACACCTGCAGGTACATCTTCATCCCATTTGATCTCATACACAGCCAGTCTCAGGATTGTCAGATCCACTTTATTCATACGGGTCGTCTTCCAGCCTTTCGTATGTGAATTAAGCAACTCATCGATCTCTTCAATCTTATCTGTAATCTTCTGCACTTTCGCTCTGATATATTCTATATCCTTCTCTTTTGCATCCTCAATCTGCTCAAGATAAAGTGTTGCCTGTTCTGACTGCTCACTGCCCTCATTAAAGTCAACGCTAAATAACATCTTAAAGATGTGTTCTCTCTGCTCTGTCCTCTTCACTTATGCTTCCTCCGGTATGTCTACTCCGGCAATGCGGATATTGACGTCTGCAACTTCCAGACCTGTCATATTCTCAATTGCTGTTTTTACTTTATCCTGTACCTTTGCAGTAATATCCATAATGTTATATCCATACTTCAGATTCAGTGCCAGAGATACCGTTACGATTCCTTCCAGCACATCCACTTTTACCCCTTTGGAAAGAGATTTCATTCCGAGCTTGCTGATGAGCTCTCTCGTTGCATTTCCGGCCATAGAGGATACTCCGTCCACTTCCATGGCAGCAAGACCTGCAATAATAGCCACTACTTCATCTGCAATCTTCACTTCTCCAAGGTTATCATCTGTCTTTATTGTATACGTATTCTTCTCTTCTTTGCTCATCTTATCAACGACCTCCTGTCTGATTATCACTTCTATCAATTATATCAAACTTCACACCATTTGAAAAGCCCCAGTCCTTATCTGCCGAACTCAGCCAGTTCCAGTCCCTCGTTCCGTTCCTGAGTCATGCGGATACTCCATTCATTTACAAATAAAAGAAGCGGACGACCTTTCAGATCTTTTACTTTCTTCATATCAGAAGTACCATGAAGCCTGTCCAGATCGATCTCTGTATTTTCAATCCAGCGAATATATTCATATGGAAGATTTTCCATACGGATCTCTACATTATATTCATTCTCCAGACGATACTTCAATACATCAAACTGAAGCACACCAACCACACCGACAATGATCTCTTCCATACCCGTATTGTATTCCTGGAAGATCTGAATCGCTCCTTCCTGTGCAATCTGGTTAATTCCTTTGATAAACTGTTTTCTTTTCATGGTATCGACCTGACGCACTCTTGCAAAGTGCTCCGGAGCAAATGTTGGAATTCCTTCGTACACAAACCGGTCGCCTGAAGTGGTCAGTGTATCACCAATCGAAAAAATACCCGGATCGAATACACCGATAATATCGCCGCCATATGCTTTTTCGATCATCTTTCGTTCACTTGCCATCATCTGCTGTGGCTGTGAAAGACGAACCTTCTTCTGTCCCTGCATATGATAGACATCCATACCTGCCTCAAACTCACCGGAGCAGATACGCATAAAAGCAATTCTGTCCCTGTGCGCCTTATTCATATTTGCCTGAATCTTGAATACAAATGCAGAAAAATCTCCTTCTTCCATCGGATCGATCGGCCCTTTGTCAGAGACTCTCGGAAGCGGAGAAGTCGTCATCTGAAGGAAATGCTGCAAAAATGTCTCCACACCAAAGTTTGTAAGTGCCGATCCGAAAAATACCGGAGACAATTCTCCTTTGCTCACCAGTTCCTGATCAAACTCTGCACCTGCACCGTCCTGAAGTTCAATCTCTTCTTCCAGCTGAAGCTTCTGAGAATCTGTGATCAGCCAGGATATCTCAGGATCATTGATATCTACTTTTTTTACTTCGCCCTGTGTAGTTCCTTTTTTTGTATCCGAGAAGATCTCTACCTTTCTGGTCGCTCTGTCATATACGCCGCGAAATTCCTTTCCCGAACCGATCGGCCAGTTGATCGGACAGGTTGCGATTCCCAGCTCATTCTCAATATCATCCAGAAGTTCAAATGTATCCATCGCTTCTCTGTCCATCTTATTAATAAATGTAAAGATCGGAATGTGACGCATGGTGCAGACCTTAAAAAGTTTCCTTGTCTGTGCTTCCACACCCTTGGATGCATCAATGACCATAACCGCAGAATCCGCAGCCATCAGTGTTCGATACGTGTCTTCAGAGAAATCCTGATGTCCGGGTGTATCCAGGATATTAATACAATAGCCATCATAATTGAACTGTAATACAGAGGAAGTGACAGAGATACCTCTTTCCTTTTCAATCTCCATCCAGTCAGAAACTGCATGTCTGGCAGTTGCCTTTCCCTTGACACTTCCTGCCTGATTGATTGCTCCTCCATAGAGCAGAAACTTCTCTGTCAATGTTGTCTTACCAGCATCCGGATGAGAGATGATGGCAAATGTTCTTCGCTTTTTGATCTGATTCTTTACTTCGTTGGTGATCTGTGACATATGAATAAACACTCCTAATTAATAGTATATCCGCTTATAGACGCTATTAATCAGTATATCATAAGAGTCACACACGGTCAAACAGGATTCATGACATAATTTAAGCCACATCACAGAATCTTTGCTTCCATGACGTGACTTTTTCTTATTTACCTTCTGAATATACCGGAGTAATCACTATGTTCTGTGCCGCCACTCCGGTCTTTCTGGTGATGATATCTTCTATCTGTGCCCGGTTGGCATCTGTAAGTTCTGCAGCATTCACCACCACATCCGCACTGTCATCCGTCAGGCTCACTACAGAATCGCTGAATCCCTTGGATGCCAGAAGCGTCTCGGCCGCTGCTTCTTTTTCTGCCAGTTCAGTCATATGTACCATCTGATCTACCGCACTCTGTTTCTGTTCATCACTCAGGTTTTCACTATTAATGATCTCCAGCAGAGATTCCTTGTTTTTTGATCTCACCTGCTCTCTGGTTACTTTCGCTTCTGCAACGACAGAACTTGCATCTGCGCTGGTAAGAACTGCTTCTCCGGGAGTTCCGTCAACTTCTCCGTCCTGCGCCTCATCTCCACCATCCTGACTTTCAATATCACCGGATACACTCTGATCCTCTTCTGAGATATCCAGCAGTTCCTGGTTTGCAAGTTCTGCGCTGGCCTGTTCTGTCTGATCTTCCTTCTGGAACAATTTCCCCGAATAATTCAGATATCCGGCGGCTGCTATCATAACGGCCAGTGCCGCTATGATCATCTGATTCTTCTTTACGATTCGTTTCAATGTCCTAATCCTCCTACCTGACCACATCATGATTCATTCTTTTTCATTATTCTAATCTTATGCGTGTCTACTCCAAATAATGCCTGTACCGCTTCTGTTATCTGCTCTTTCACAACTGCATTATCTCCTCCGGATGCCAGAACAACCACACCTTCGATGCTGGGCGTTATGATTTTAGAAATATACGGAATCTGATCATCTACTCCGTCATATACTGTCGTTTCTCTGAGACTGTCGTTCTGTGTGATCCGACTTCCTCCCTGACTGTCGTTTTCCGTGATCGATTCATTCTGGGTCTCCAGATCCTTTTCTACGATCTTCTCCGCAGAAGACCGGAGCGTAATCATTACGGTTACATCACCTGCTCCTTCCATCTGAGACAGCACTTCTTCCAGATGTCGTTCCAGATAATCCACATAACTGCTTTGATCATATGTAAATCCATCCTCTCCGTACGGATCCGCGGATTTCTCCGTTTCCTTCGAATCACCCTGTTTTTCTCCAGTTGGAAGCGTTATGACAAGAAGCAGGATTCCGGACAGGATCAGGATCAGAAGCTGATCCTTTTTCATGCTTTTCAGACGTTTTTTTGCAGATATAAGTATCTGCTTCCTATTATTCTTCAATCCGAATCTCCTCCACCTCTATATTCTGTTCTGATTCTTCGTCAGGAAGCAAAACCGACTCTTCCAGTTCCTGAAGCTTCTCCTGATATTCCGCCTGATCATAATACTTTTGAAAATTCGTATTCATGCCAAAGATTTTCAGCACCGGGATCAGAAACATGACTACCAGTACGAGTCCTGTAAAAAAGCGAATATATTTTTTATACTCAGATCCCGGCACGATCTGTACAAGCATCGTTACCATGACCAGGTAGTACGCAAGATTACGGATCCACATATCTATATGCTCAAACATAACTATACCTCAGATATTTCCTGTGACGGCAGTCACAATTGCAATTGTCAGAAGAAAAAGCATTCCGGTTGTAAATACTACCCGCATCAGCATTCTGCACCCTTCTCCTGCAGTTTCTACACATCCGACGATCCTTTTATCAGAAACCGGCTGAATGACCGCGGCCGCCAGATGATAGAGAAGCGTAATACAGCCAATCTGCACCAGCGGAACCACACACAGCGCAATGCATATGATTGCCCCGGTCATGCCAATTCCATTTTTTATCAGAACAGCCGTTCCCAGAACCACCTCCGTCATTCCGCCAATGGCATCTCCTACACCGGGAATGGCTTCTGCACCCCTGGTCAGGATACTTCTTTTTACGGTATCGATTGCAGGACTGATCATTCCCTGTATCACATTCAGCCCGATTACACATGCCAGCAGCGTTTTCAATCCCCAGTTTACAATCATCCCGATCAGTTCCGCCCCTTTACTCAGATAATCTTCTTCCGACAGATAGTTTAATATTTTCAACATCATATATATATGAATCACCGGAATCACAATCTTAAGAATCACATATTCCGCCAGAGAGATCAGCACCAGAACCAGATGGTAAAATGCAGCTGATGTTACACTTCCTTTTGCAATCGATACAGCAAGAAAATACAACGGACAGAAGACCGTCATAAATGCAGTAATATCTTCTACTCCTGTTTGAACCCACTCAGATACCGCTCTGAATGAATTCAGAAGGATCGCGATCAAAAGCATATATACCACATAAAAACTGATTCCGGCAATCTGGCGGTTCTGGAATATACCGGAGAAATTATGCAGCACTGCAGCGATCGCAGCAATTGCAAGAATATGAATCAGATTCTTTCTGCTGATACGGAACGCATAATCCAGCTGATCCAGAACTAACTGATTCAATAATTCTGCCGAAAATGTCAGATCCCCGGAAAGGACTCCCATCAGGGTATCTTTAAAGTCTACCCGTTCTTCCGGGAACAGCTCTTTCAGGGCTTCATCGACCTCGCCGAATTCAAACAGATCCAGAAGTTCTTCTTCTATGTCTGAGATTTCCTCCACTTCCTGTTCCGTTCTGTCTGTTTTTTCCGATGCAAGACATTCAGCTCCGGTGAGAAAACACGTCAGCATTACAGAGATACCCAGCAGACAGAGGATACACACATTTCGATGTCCTGTCGTTTTCCGTACCTTTCTCATACCATAAAGTCCCTGATCGTATCCAGCAGTGCAATAAGAACCGGCATGCTTAAGGCGAGGATCGTAAGTTTTCCAAATGTCTCAATCTGAGCTGCAACGGTCTGATATCCGGCATCTTTGCATATTCCGGAAGAAAATTCCGCCACATATGTAATTCCCAGCATTTTCATCAGTGTACCTATGTAATAATTGTCCATTTGAATAAAGCCTGCTATCGTTTTCACAGATGTGATCATCCCTTCCAGTTGATCCAGAATGCTGAAAAATATGATCATACTTAAAGTCACACTGATATAGATTCCATATTCCGCTTTTACATTTTTAAACTGAATCGCCAGAAGCGCTCCTGCCACTCCCAGGGTTCCGATCCGTAATATATCCATCACCTGCTTTTGTCCTCCCTTCTTTCGGTCTGCTGACACAGTCCGAATATTTACCCGGATATTTTATCAGGATATTTATAATGTAAATAATCTCTGGATCGATTCAAACAGATCATAGATATATGGAATGATCCAGAACAATACCAGAATCAGACCTGCAAGGCTGGTCAGAAATGCCTGTTCCTCTCTCCCACTGTGTTTCAGAACCTGGCACAATACCGACACCAGTATTCCGACAGCCGCTATCTTAAATATCAGATTTACACTCATGCAGGCCTCCCTCTCATATCAAAAGAATCGATATCAATAAACCGCTCATCACGCCCATGCAATGATACAGTTTAATTCTTGTCTTCTGTTCCCCACGCATATCCTCCATAATATGCTCCATTTCCCCCAGATACAGATCAAGAATCCGAACCTGCATATCTATATCCGCACTGCCCAGCTGTTCTCCCAGATGAAGCAGTTTTTCTCTCACAATCTCAGGAAGCCCGACATCCCAAAGATGCTTCTGTGTCTGCATTTTCCAGATTGCGGACAGCCTGATTCCCTGTCTTTGCTCTAATTGACATGACATATCAAGAAGCCATCCGGAGTAAGGTTCCTCCTGATATGCGGCAATATTGCGAAATGCTTCTGATAAAAAGGCCCTTGAGTAAAGGATCTCGCTCCGCAGCCGATAGAGAAGCCTCTGCAGATATTGCAGCTGGAGATACTGATTGCGATACTGCTCCGCAGCAAGCATTCCCCATGCAGAAGTGGATGATATAATCAGACAAATCCCCAGAAATCTTATCATATCCCTTACTCCACAGAAGCTCTGTGCATCTCCCTTAGTCCTTCCTGATACAGCATACTGCCCCGTTCATCAAAGATTCCTTCAATGTGTCCTGCATGTTCCCGACTTCCAAGCAGTATGTATCGTTCAAATCTTCCCTCCGCGATCATCTGATCGAAAAGCGGTTTTTTTCGCAGTTCTTCCATGGAAGACGCATGCACGGTGGCTATCATTTTGCATCCACAGTGCATGGCATACTCAATAGCATGTACATCCTGCACCGTTCCGATCTCATCCACTGCAATCACTTCCGGGCTCATCGTACGAATCAACATGATCATGCCCTCCGCCTTCGGACATCCGTCCAGTACATCGGTACGTATCCCCAGCTGATTCTGTGCAACTCCCATATAACATCCGCCTATCTCGGAACGTTCGTCCACAACTCCCACCGACATCCCCGGGATCCAGCTGTTTCCGTTCGATATCTGGCGGATCAGATCGCGGAGCAGCGTTGTCTTTCCGCATCCCGGCGGTGAAACAATTAACGTATGACATAATTTTCGATTACAGATAATATAAGGAAATACGGCATCCGCACACCCCAGTATCTCATGTGACATTCGTATATTGATCGATGAAATGTATTTCAGATTCTTCACTTGTCCGTTCTCTATCATTGCCTGTCCCGTCATGCCCACTCTGTGTCCTCCTTCAATGGTAATAAATCCTTGTTTCATTTCCTGTTCGTATGCATATAACGAATAATTACTGATGTATTCCAGTGCCTCCTTCAGATCCTCCTTTGTAACCAGATATGGCCTGCCGCTCTTTACCAGAGGCATCCGCTCTTCACCACGGTAGATCAGCAATAACGGCTTTTCCATACGAAGCCTGATTTCCTGAAGAAACATATATTGCAGATGTTCTGCGCTGATTGTTTCACGAATCCTGTGCGGCAGAATTCTAAGAATTTGATTTTCCAGCATATTTGTCCACCTCTTTACACCAATGTATATGTAAAATTTTCTAAATTATTCCAAAATTGTAGACGGGGACGGGGGATTTTTAAAAATCCCCCGTCCCCGTCTACAATTCGTCTACAATTTCATACAAAAAGGAAGCCAGCATCTCTGCTGACCCCCTTTTTGTATTGATAAACAGAAGTTTATTTTCCTGTTTTCGTCTTTTCTTTTTTAAACACTTTTACCATAAAGTAACTAAATCCGCCAATATACCCAACGAGTGTAATTACCATCATTATAATTGCATCTATCGTCATAACACATTACCTTCTTTCTAAATATTATTTACAGTCTTTTGTCAGAGGTCCTTTTACTGTCTTCTTATTAAAGAACTTGGAAAGTATGATACCAACAATTATTACAACACCAAACTGTAACAGAACTGTTCCTGTGTTATCCTGAATCACAAATGGATTCATCCATGTATCCGGGAACCATTCTTTTGTCTGCAGGAGCCAGTATCCAACCATGATCGCTACAATAATCGGCATAATATACATACATGTATTGAAGTATGCTTTCGGGAAATGAACTTCTGCACCTTTTGCATTGACCTCTTCTGTACGTAATTTTTCAACACCGTATTTCCATGCAAGGATTGCAATTAATGCACCACTTACTAACAATCCAAGACCCCATACCCAGTCCTGATTGTCAATGTTGTTCAATGACCAGCAAGAGAAGCATCCTACCAGGAAGCCTGCTCCGCAGACTCCAACAACGGCTTTTTTACGAGATACACCAAGGTCAACTACACATTTCACTCCAACTTCAATCATGGAGAACAGTGATGTAATCGCTGCTACTGCAAGTACTCCAAAGAAAATGAATGAGATAAATCTTCCACCCGGAATCGTTGTAAACAACTGATAAATGTAAATAAATGTAAGTCCAAAGTTTCCCTGAGAGAGTGCTTCATTCGCAGCCTCCGGTGTGGCTGAAAGTGCACAGATTGCAGGAATTACCACAAGTGCTGACAGGATTGCACCAAGGTTATCACCAAGTCCCATGATCAGGCAGCTTGTAGGAACATCTTCATCTTCTCCTACATAGTTCGCATATGTAATAATGAATCCCCAGCCTGCTCCTGTACTCCATGCAGCCTGAATAAATGCCTGAATCCATGTGTTTGGACTGAAAATATACTCTTTCTTAATTGTAAAGAGGTACTGAAGCCCCTGGCTTGATCCGTTTAATGTCATTGCATAAATTGCCAGACCTACGAGAATTAAAAACAATGCCGGAATAGCAACTTTACAGAATCTTTCAATACCACCTGAAATACCCTGATATACTACAAAACATGCCACCGCAAATCCTATTGCATGGAATATAATAACCTGCAAAGGCGAATCTGTAAATGCTGTCCACAATGCCGTTGTCGTTTCCGTTGTCAGATTCGGTTTAAATGATGTAACAGAATTCACTGCATATTTTAAACAGTAACCCTGAAGCACACAATAGTAACTCATCAGGAAGAAACAAACTGCAGCTACAAAGAAGCCCATCCATGTGTATTTCTTACCACCACAATCACGGAAAGAACCGATACATCCAAGTCTGGCTTTTTTACCAATCGCCATCTCTGTTGAAAGAAGCGGTACTGCAAAAATCAACATTGCAATTGTCCATGCTAAAATAAATGCTCCGCCGCCATTTGCCGCACATACACGTGGGAAACGCCACACGTTACCTGTTCCGATACACATACCAAGCGCAGCTGCTATATAGCCTATGGTACTAAATTTTTCTTGTTTCTGTTCCATAAAATCAACCTCCATTCAACACAACACTCTTTTTTGAAGTCTCAAATTCACTGTTAATATTGTCTGTTGTAATTACTCTTGAAACTTCTAAGAGTATTCGAATTTCTTTGTAGTTTACAAAGAAATTACCAGATACTTCTGTTTATCCTTTCCTCATGTCTGTTATTTTAGTTGTGATTATTTTAACACCCTCCCATTATAAAGTCAATAAAAACATTACATTTTCTTATGCTTCCATTACTTTTTCTTATGTTTTTAATATATTTTCTCAAATCTGCATACTTATACAAAAGAAAAAGCACGTGACATCTGATGTTTTCATCATCAAATGCCACGTGCTGATTTTACACTTTTATTCAGCTACATCTTTCATACTGAAGGACATTCTTCCCATCTTGTCTTTTCCAAGGCAAACCACTTTTACTACATCTCCGAGTGTCAGCACATCCTCTACCCGATTGATTCTTTCTTTTGAAATCTTGGAAATGTGTACCATTCCTTCTTTTCCTGGTGCAAATTCTACGAATGCACCAAATTCTTTGATGCTGACTACTTTTCCTTCCAGAACCTGTCCGGCTTCAAAGTCTGTAACGATGATATAGATCAGCTTGCGTGCTTTGTCCATGCTCTCTGCATCTGTTCCGCAGATGGATACAGAACCGTCATCTGTGATATCGATCTTAACGCCTGTCTGGTCGATGATTGCATTGATCGTCTTTCCACGCTGTCCGACTACATCACCAATCTTCTGTGGATCAATCTGCATCTGGATGATCTTCGGTGCATACGGTCCTACTTCCGGTCTTGGCTCTGCAATTGCTTTGGACATTACTTCATCAATAATGTAAAGTCTTGCTTTTCTTGTCTTTGCAATTGCTTCTTCAATGATCGGTCTTGTCAGTCCGTGAATCTTGATATCCATCTGGATTGCAGTGATACCCTTATGCGTTCCTGCAACCTTGAAGTCCATATCTCCGAAGAAGTCTTCCAGTCCCTGAATATCTGTCAGTACCAGATAATCCTCATCTGTATCTCCTGTTACCAGACCACAGGAAATACCCGCAACTGCGGATTTGATCGGAACACCTGCAGCCATCAGTGACATAGAAGATGCACATACACTTGCCTGTGAAGTGGATCCATTGGATTCAAATGTCTCAGATACGGTACGGATCGCATATGGGAATTCCGTCTCATCCGGCAGTACCGGAATCAGTGCACGCTCAGCAAGCGCTCCATGTCCGATCTCACGACGTCCCGGTCCTCTGGAAGGTCTTGTCTCACCTACAGAGTAAGACGGGAAATTGTAATGATGCATATATCTCTTAGTGGTCTCAGATTCATCCAGACCATCGAGTCTCTGTGCCTCAGCAAGAGGAGCAAGTGTCGTAATGTTACAGATCTGTGTCTGTCCACGTGTAAACATTGCAGAACCATGCACTCTCGG
The DNA here is from genome assembly GCA_016295505.1 of Dorea sp. Lineage (GTDB taxonomy): Bacteria > Bacillota > Clostridia > Lachnospirales > Lachnospiraceae > Dorea_A. Next base: position 11,878 of record JAEDLC010000008.1, on the reverse strand, counting down.
AATCAGGTCAATCTCTGCAGCCAGTGGTCTGATCTGATCGATCTCTCTGCCATCCGGACGCTTGTGATCCTTTAAGATCATCTTGCGAACCGTCTTTTTCTGATACTGATAGATGGCATCCGGAAGAACTGCAAGCCATTCTTCATTTTCAGCAAATGCCTCTTCCAGTTTTGCAGTGATCACACGGATATTCTCTTCTCTTGTCTGTTTATCATCTGTGAAAACAGCTTCTTCCATCTCAGCCGGTGTTACAATCTCTCTGATCGCAGCAAATAATTCTTCCGGAACTGCACAGCTCTCATATGCATGCTTCGGTTTTCCACATTCCGCAACGATCGTATCGATAAATGCAATTACCTGCTGGTTTACTTCATGTGCTGCAAAGATTGCATCTATCATTGTCTGTTCCGGAACCTCATTAGCTCCTGCTTCAATCATGATTACTTTTTCTTTTGTTGATGCAACCGTCAGAGCAAGATCAGATACTTCCTTCTGTGCTGCAGTAGGGTTGAATACAAACTCTCCGTCAACCAGTCCTACCTGAGTTGTAGAGATCGGTCCGTCAAACGGAATATCAGATATTGTTGTAGCAATTGCTGCTCCAAGCATCGCCGTAAGTTCCGGTGAGCAGTCCTGATCTACAGACAGAACCAGATTCTCCAGTGTTACATCGTTACGATAATCCTTTGGGAACAGAGGTCTCATCGGGCGGTCAATCACACGACAGGTAAGGATTGCATTCTCCGTTGCTTTTCCTTCTCTCTTATTAAATCCTCCCGGAATCTTTCCAACAGCATATAATCTTTCATTATACTCAACACTAAGCGGGAAGAAATCAACACCTTCTCTTGGCTTCTCTGATGCAGTTGCCGTACAAAGAACTGTTGTATCACCATAGTGCATCAGAACTGCACCGTTCGCCTGCTTCGCAACTCTGTCAACATCAACTCTCAGAGTTCTTCCGGCTAATTCCATTTCAAACTTCTTATACATATTATTCTCCTTTTATGAAATCTTCTGTGAACCGAAATTTTCCCGAAACTACTGAAAAATATACTTTTCTTCAAATACACTTTTCAGTGGTCTCGGATAAACTATATCAATTCACAATCTTAATTATTATACCATAGATCTCCGAAATATGCCACCATATTTTAGAGTATCTGGTTTTAGTCCGAAAAATGGGACGTCCTTTCGAACGTCCCAGAATGGCTGATATTATTTTCTCAATCCAAGTTTTTCGATCAGTGTACGATATCTTTCAATATCTGTCTTCTTAAGATATGCAAGAAGCCCTCTTCTCTGACCAACCATCTTCAGAAGTCCTCTTCTTGAATGATGATCCTTCGGATTGTTCTTGAAGTGCTCTGTCAGGTCATTGATTCTTGCTGTCAGAATTGCAATCTGTACTTCCGGTGAACCTGTGTCTCCGGCTGTTCTTCCATACTGAGCTACAATCTGTTCTTTCTGTTCTTTTGAAATCATTGTTACATCCTCCTAAAAATCTAATCTTTAACGCCTGATATTAAGTAACGGTTGGAGTATCCGGTTACCGAACACCGGCTTTTACCACTTGCCAAGTATATCATACAGAAGACATAAAGTAAAGCAAAAATTTACAATTATTCTTCTTCCTCTTCTTCCGGATCATTTCCATCCGGTTCCAGAATTGCAAATGCGATATTTGTTGCATGATCGGCAACACGTTCCAGTCCGGATACTGTATCCGAGAATATCATTCCCGCTTCCGGTGTACATTTATTCTTGGTCAGACGCTTCACATGCGCTTTCTGAAGTCTCTTTTCCTCTGCATCGATTTCATCTTCCAGATTTAAGATTTCACGCATATGTTCATGGTTGTCATTAGTAAACATATCCAGTGAATACTCCAGGATTGTCACAACCTTATCCATCATATCCTGAAGCTGTTTCTTGGCTTTGTCGCTGAGTTCAACATCCTCTTCCACTCTCATTTTCGCAGAATCCGCAAAGTTCTCTGCATGATCACCAATACGTTCGATATCATTTACCACATGGAAAAGAGCTCCTATCAGTCCTGCATCTGCAATCGGCAGATCCATCTCATTAACCCGGACCAGATAATCGGTAATCTTCCGGTTCAGGAAATCCACATATTTCTCCTTCTGGTATACTTCCTGCATCTTTTCTTCATCCAGCATACAAAGCGCTTCCATACCTGTTTTCAGATTCTGAATCGCTACATTACCCATGTGCTCAATCTCCCGAATAACATCACGAACAGCCGTTGTAGAAGACATCATGGAACCGTCACCAATATAGAGAAGCTCATACTCATCATCTGGCGTAGCATCTTTTCCCGGCACGATCTTATAGGTTGCCTTCACGATCCATCCCATGAACGGGAACATCATCGCCACCTCAAGTACCTTCATGAGCGTATGAACATTAGCAACCGAACGCGCCAGACTGCCTCCGGATATGTACAGGATCATATTTGTAAATGGTTTGATAGCAACAAGCAGGATACAGAAAAAGATTGCAGATCCGATCAGGTTAAACAGGAAATGAATCAATGCCGCACGCTTTGCGTCCTTCTTTCCGCTGAGACTCGCTACCAGAGCTGACACACAGGAACCGATATTACAGCCCAGAATCATAAACGGACATATCGTAAACTCCAAAAGTCCCTGAGACACCATCAGCAGGATAATACCTACCGTTGCAGAAGAACTCTGCAGCACTGCCGTAATCAGAAAGCCTACCAGTATCGCTGCAAACGGATTCGTCAGGGATGCAAGAAAATTCAGGATCTCCGGCGAATTTTTTACAGCCGTCATGCTGTCCGACATAATACTGAGTCCCATGAACAGAATACCAAATCCCAGAATAACTTCTCCGATTTTTTTGATACTCTGCTTTTTACAGAACATTACCATAATGACACCGATGATCACGATCAATGGTGCAATGTCTGACAGATTGAAAGCAATCAGCTGCCCGGTTATCGTCGTACCGATATTGGCACCCAGAATAACGCCTGACGCCTGCATCAGATTCATGAGTCCTGAGTTAACAAAACTGACCACCATTACCGTAGTCGCATTCGATGACTGAATAATCGCAGTAAAAACGATTCCTACTACCATTCCTATAAATCTGTTCTTTGTAAAAAATTCCAGGATACTCCTCATCTTGGCGCCGGCTGCTTTTTCCAGACCTTCGCTCATCATTTTCATTCCATAGAGGAAGAAACCCAGTCCTCCAAACAACAGAAAAATTGTTGTGATCCCCATTCGTATTCTCCTTTATTTCTCAAATGTGAAAAAATGTTTCCCAGATTCTATATCCCTGTCAATACAGCTTTTCAGCTCGTCCACAGTGTCAAACTTACATTCCGGCCTGCAGAATTTCAATAATTCAACAGTAACTTCTTTTCCATAAGCATCTCCATGATAATCAAACAGAAAACTTTCTGTCAGCACTCTGTTCTGATCACTTACGGTCGGTTTTACGCCTACGTTTGATATTCCCTGATATCGCCGCCCGTCAATCCATACATAACACAGATACACTCCGTAAGGCGGAACAATCTTATCTGACGGCCATGCCACATTCAGGGTCGGAAAACCAAGCGTTCTTCCAAGCTTCCTTCCATGCTCCACTCTTCCGCTTACACTATAATAATATCCCAGAAGTTTCCGGACAAGTTCCATGTCTCCCTGCTTCAGAACCTCCTTGATATAAGTACTGCTGATGATCCTGTCATGATATCGTTCTTTTTCCATCACAAACAGTTCATAGCCGAAGATCTTCGCATACTCTGACAGCATCTGCACATCTCCGTGCTTTTCATATCCAAATCGAAAATCCGTTCCTACCACAACATATTTTGCATGAAAAAGCTGTTTTACAATGTTCTGAATAAAATCCTCTGCTTGTATCTGCCGAAAAGTTTGTGTAAAGGGACACTCTACCAGATAATCCACCCTTCCGTCCAGATGTGCCTTACGCTCCTCCCCCGTCATAAGAACCTGTGGGAGAATCCCTTTTTCCTCCCACAGTGGATGCATATCAAAGGAGCATACAACGCTGCAGATCTCTTCTTTTTCACTTAATTTGCGTACCTTGTCCACCAGAATCTGATGGCCCCTGTGCAGTCCATCAAATTTCCCGAAGGTAACCGCCGTTTTTCTGTCATCATGATAATGTGACAGCCAACTGATATATTGCATGTTTGTCCCTCTAATCGTAATTATTCCTCACAAAAGAACATCTTTACAATCCGATATTCTTTCTTTTCCTCCTGCCAGTTATAAAGCCCTATAAAATGTCCCTGTTCATCATATACTCTGATACATTCGCCGTCGCATTCCGGCTGAGGAGCCTTCCCATTCTCCTCATATACTGCATTGCATGTCAGGGAGTTCCCATTCTTTGCCGGAAAATCCCAGGATTTTCTGACGGTAAGCTTACGATATTGCAGAAACATACTGTCAATCGGAGTAACTATGTCCATTAATCGGCCTTCCTGCTTCTTCCCGGCGATCTCATCCAGGGTCAGACTTTCTCCGATCTCAAAGCGGCTTACCCGTGTACGTGTCAGTTCTTCCATGCAGCCGCCACATCCCAGTTTTTCTCCTATATCATGGCACAGAGTACGGATATACGTTCCTTTCGAACAGGACACCCGCATTTTCACCCTCGGAATCTGTATCTCGAGTATCTCTATCTCATGAATTTTCACTTTTCGGGATTTACGCTCTACCACTTTCCCTTCACGGGCAAGTTCGTACAGTTTTTTCCCTCCAACCTTCAAAGCGGAATACATCGGCGGAATCTGTGCATATTCTCCGACAAAACTTTTTATGGCCACGGATACCATCTCTTCACTCAGATCTTTTGTTTCATTCGTCTCAAGAATCTGTCCGCTGATATCCTGTGTATCTGTAGACTGACCCAGAAGCAGAACCGTTTCATAGGTCTTGTCTTTATCTGTCAAAAGATCACACAGCCTGGTAGCTTTTCCGAGGCAGACCGGAAGTACTCCCACAGCATCCGGATCCAGTGTCCCCGTATGTCCGATCTTCTTCTGACCTGTGATTCCCCGAAGCTTTGCTACCACATCGTGAGATGTATATCCTTTTTCCTTGTACACATTTAATATCCCGTGTATCATATAACACTCCTGTTACCCTTCTGTCTTCCTCATCTGCAGTTCAATCTGCTCAGACAGATTATTCAGTACGTCATGAGGTGATCCGTGCATGGTAAAGCCTGCGGCTTTCCTGTGACCTCCTCCGCCAAAATATTGTGCAATACGACTTACATCTATCTTATCTTTTGACCGGAGACTCACTTTATAAATATTCGTTTTCTGCTCATACATGAAAATGGCCACTTCAACGCCCTTCGTCACCCGAAGCTGACTTACAATTCCTTCCAGATCCTTGGGCGTTACCCCATAGAATTCCATAACATTCTTTTTTACATAAGAGGCGATACATGCCCCGTCCATAAACACAATACTTTCCAGAAGTGCTCTTCCCAGAATCTGGTTTTGTGCATACGTCTTCTCATAAAATGTATCCTGTATGATTTTCGGACCATCCACCCCTTTTTCCAAAAGTCCTGCAGCTATCCGCATCGTCTCCGGACTCGTACAGGAATACTGAAATACGCCTGTATCATGTACAATTCCCAGATACAGAGAAGAAGCAGTCTCAAGAGAGAGCTTATCCTCTTCCAGCAGTCTGCAGATAAGTTCAGAGGTGGAGCTTGCATCCGGAACTACATAATTCTCTTCCGCAAATCCCCTGTTACTGATATGATGATCCACACAGAGTGTATGTTTTGCAGCATCAAACAATGGTGCAGAAAATTCCAGTCTGTCCTTGTCACCACAATCCAGACAGATAAACAGATCATAAACAGTCTGCTCTTCCGGTATCTCATGCCGGATCTCTTTTGCAGCTTCTATAAACTGAAAGGATTCCGGAATCTCTTCCAGATAAACATCTACTCTTTTGTCTTTACAGTTCTCGCGGATATACTGATAGAGCCCAAGGCATGAGCCCACACAGTCACCATCCGGACGAGCATGACCGCCGATTGCCACAGAACCGGCACCCATTAACATCTTATTCAGAATATTCATCGGTATCATCACCTTCCGTTTTCAAGCCTCTGGTTACTTCTTCGATCTTTTTCGACATATGAACGCCGTATTCAATCGACTGATCCAGCACGAACCGGATCTCCGGTGTATTCCGGAGATTCAGTGTTCTTGCCAGTTCCCGGCGGATATACCCTTCCGCACTCTGCAGGCCCAGGATTGTCTGTTCCTGCTCATGTTCATCTCCCAGCACACTGATGTATGCCTTACATGTTTTCAGATCCGGGGCAACCTCAGCGGCTACCACAGAAGTCCACGGTGCAACACGCGGGTCTTTGATCCCGCCACGGATAATGTTGCTGAGTTCTCTCTGAACTTCTGTGTTTACCCGGGTATTCTTTATACTTCTTTTTCTCATATATTACTCCCTGAATTATCTTGGAATCTCGACCATCTTGAATGCTTCTACAAGGTCGCCTTCCTTCACATCATTAAAGTTAGCAAATACGAATCCACACTCGTATCCGGCTCTTACTTCTTTTACGTCGTCTTTAAAACGTCTCAGAGATGCCAGAGGTCCCTCAAAGATTACGATTCCGTCACGAGTCAGACGCACAGAACAGTCTCTTTCAAATGTGCCGTCAAGCACATAGGAACCGGCAATCGTTCCGACACCGGAAGCCTTGAATGTCTGACGCACTTCCGCATGACCCAGTACTTTCTCTTCAAATACAGGATCCAGCATACCCTTCATAGCAGCCTCCACATCCTCAATCGCATTATAAATGACGCGATACAGACGGATATCTACACCTTCTCTGTCTGCAGTCTCCTTTGCAGTCACATCCGGACGGACATTAAATCCAATGATGATTGCATTTGACGCAGATGCCAGGCTGACATCTGATTCATTGATCGCACCTACACCGCCATGAATGATCTTTACTACGACTTCATCATTAGAAAGCTTCAGAAGACTCTGCTTAATTGCTTCCACAGATCCCTGAACATCGGCTTTGACTACAATGCCAAGTTCTTTCAGATTACCTTCCTGAATCTGTGTAAAGAGATCATCCAGAGACAACTTGGACTTCGTATCTTCCAGAAGTTTTACCTTACTCTGAGAGATAAATGTATCTGCAAAGCTTCTTGCTTCCTTATCGTTCGCACATCCGACAAATACTTCTCCTGCATTCGGAACATCATTGAGTCCCAGAATCTCTACCGGAGTAGAAGGACCTGCCTCTTTTACACGCTTACCCTTATCATCCATCATGGCTCTTACTTTACCATGTGCAGAGCCGGCAGCAATGGAATCACCAACTCTCAAGGTTCCCTTCTGCACCAGAATATTTGCTACGGAACCTCTTCCCTTATCCAGTTTTGCTTCCAGAACCAGACCTCTTGCACGACGATTCGGATTGGCCTTAAGTTCCATCACTTCAGCCGTCAGAACGATCATCTCCATCAGATCTTCCAGACCTTCTCCGGTCTTGGCAGATACCGGTACAAAGATGGTGCTTCCACCCCAGTCTTCCGGGATCAGTTCATATTCTGTCAGCTCCTGCTTCACACGTTCGATATTCGCACTTGGCTTATCAATCTTATTTACCGCAACAATAATCTCAACACCTGCGGCTTTTGCATGGTTGATTGCTTCTACGGTCTGCGGCATCACACCATCGTCTGCAGCAACGACCAGGATCGCAATGTCCGTAGAACTTGCTCCACGCATACGCATTGCCGTAAATGCCTCATGTCCCGGTGTGTCGAGGAATGTGATCTTCTCACCGTTGATCTCTACAACATATGCACCGATGTGCTGGGTGATTCCTCCCGCTTCTTTGTCAATCACATTGGTATGACGGATTGCATCCAGAAGAGAAGTTTTTCCATGGTCGACGTGTCCCATAACGCACACAACCGGCGGACGTTTTTTCATTTTCTTTTCGTCTTCTTCATCTTCCTTGAGCAGTTCTTCGATTACATCTACGACCTCTTCCTTCTCACAGAGAACATCAAACTCCAGTGCGATCTCTTCTGCAGTTTCGTAATCAATTTCCTGGTTAACGGTTACAATCTTACCCTGCATAAACAGTTTCTTTACAATGACAGAAGGAACGATCTTCATCTTATCAGCCAGATCCTTAATTGTAAGGACTTCCGGAATTACGATGGATTTTACTTCTTCTTCCACCTTCTGAGCTTTCTGCTGCGGCTTCTGAAGCTGCTGTTTCGGCTCATTTTTCTTTTTGCCCTTCAGCATGCCGTCCTCGTCATCTCCATGACGATAGTCTTTTTTCTTATATTCGTCCTTCCCTTTACCCTTGCTTCTCTGTGGCTTCTGACCTTCGATCGCAGGTGCCGGAATGCTGGAATTATTTCTTCTGTCGCTGCCGCGTCTGTCTGATCTTTCTCCCTGCTTACGTCCCTGATTTCTGTCTCTTCCGTCACGTCCGTCTCTTCCGTCACGTCCGTCTCTTCCGTCGCGGCTGTCACGTCCGTCTCTTCCGTCACGATCTGCGCCAAATCGCTCCTGACGTCCGTTCTGTGGACGATCTCCACGCTGAAATCTCTGTCCGCCTCTGTTATCACGGCCTTCTCTATTATCACGATTTTCTCTGTTTTCACGATTTTCTCTGTTTTCACGTCCGTCTCTTCCGTCACGTGCCGGCCTTGTATCACGGCTGTCTGATCGTCTGTCAAAAGTTCTTTCACTTCTTTCCTGACGTCTCGGAGCCTGATTTTTTTCATTGGAAACCGTCTGCTTTTCCTGCACTTTTTCTACCGGTTTTTCCGGACGCTTTTCTGTCTCCGGCTTCTCCTGTGGCTGTGCCACCGGACGTTTTACCTGCTCCTGTGGCTTTTCAGCAGGCTTCTGCTGTGACTTTTCCGGACGCTTCTCTGTCTGAGGCTTCTCTGCAGTTACCGCAGCCGCCGGTTTCTTTGCAGGACGTCCGTTATTCACCTGCATTGGTCTTCCCTGGGAAGGATTCTGTCTGTTTCCACCAGGTCTTCTTCCCTGCTTACTGCCATTTTGTGTATTCTGTGGACGGAACACATGTACAATATTCTTCTTCTTCGGAGCTTCCGCCTCTGTCTTCTCTACACTCTTTTCCCCCTTCGGAAAAGCCTTTCTGACTGCTTCTGCATCTGCTTCCTCTACTGCACTCATATGTGTTCGTACTTCTATGTTTTTACTTTTCAGGAAATCAACGATTTCCTTATTGGAAACCCCCAATTCCTTCGCTAATTCATATACTTTGATTTTTGACATATTGTCTGCCTCCTCTATGCAATTGTATTATCTTCTGTGTCCATATACTTCCTGATCCCTTTTGCAAATCCCTCATCCAGAATGGCGAGAGAAGCACGAAATTCTTTTCCCATTGCATGCCCCAGGGTATCTTTATCTTTATAAAAATAAATCGGCACCTGGTAAAAGTCACACATATTTTTAAATTTTTTCTTTGTATTATCAGAAGCATCATCTGCAACAATCACAAGTACTGCTCTTCCGGTCTTAACTTCTTTTTCCGTACAGAACTCGCCGCTCACAGTTTTTCCCGCTTTCGTTGCCAGACTGATAAGTGACAAAACCCTATTCTGACTCAAGTGACTCCAACTCCTTTTCCAGTGCTTCATACACTTCTTTCGGAATTGCCTGCTTAAAAGAACGCTCCAGGCCTTTGTTTTTCACTGCTTTTTCCAGGCATTCTTTTGACGGGCAGAGGTAAGCTCCTCTTCCATTCTTTCTTCCGGTTGCATCCAGAAGGAATTCTCCCTGTGAAGTATGAATGACACGAATCATCTCTTTTTTACTCTTCATTTCCTGGCAGCCTACACATTTACGCATAGGCAGTTTCTTATTTGCACCCACGCACTTCACCTATTCCTCTGTATCATCTACTTCTTCAAATTCGATCTCCGGATCTTCTTCTGTATATTCTTCCTCGTAAGGCTCTTCATATTCCTCTTCATAGACACCTTCACTCAGTTCCATATAGTTTTCCGGAAGTTCGCCGGACTCAATCGCCTGTGTCTCACTCTTAATATCGATCTTATATCCGGTAAGTCTTGCTGCCAGTCTTGCATTCTGTCCCTCTTTACCAATTGCCAGAGACAGCTGATAATCCGGAACGATTACACTTGCAGTCTTTTCATCCGGATCTGCCATTACAGAGATGACTTTTGCCGGACTCAGAGCATTTTCAATAAAGATTGCCGGATTATCACTCCAGTTAATGATATCGATCTTCTCTTCATGAAGTTCGTTGACGATAGCATTTACCCGGGCTCCGTTCATACCTACACATGCACCTACCGGGTCGACATCCGGATCGTTGGACCATACTGCAATCTTGGTTCTGCTTCCTGCTTCTCTGGCGATACTCTTGATCTCTACGATACCGTCTTTCACTTCCGTTACCTCTGATTCAAACAGACGTTTTACCAATTCCGGATGCGTACGTGATACCAGAATCTTCGGTCCTTTCGTTGTATTCTTTACTTCTACAATATACAGTTTGATACGGTCTGTCGGTTTGAATACCTCGCCTTTCACCTGCTCATTCTCTGTCAGCATTGCATCTGCCTTGCCAAGGTTAACGCTGATATTTTTTCCGACATAACGCTGTACAACACCTGTAACGATATCTTTCTCTTTTTCAAAATACTGATCATATACGACTTTCCGTTCTTCTTCACGGATTTTCTGAAGAATCAGGTTTTTCGCATTCTGTGTTGCGATACGCCCGAATGCTTTGGATTCGATCGGAACATGAACCACATCACCAACCTCATATTTACTGTCAATCTGCTTTGCGGCTTCCAGACTGATCTGCTCAAGCTTATCTTCCACCTCTTCTACAACCGTCTTTTCTGCATACAGCTGATAATCACAGGTTTCTCTGTCCATGATCAGTTTGATATTGTCCGTCTTTCCAAAATGATTCTTACATGCATTCATAAGAGAATTTTCAATTGCATCCAGCAGCGTCTCTTTGCTGATGTCTTTCTCTCTCTCCAGGATATTCAATGCTTCTAATAATTCTGTATTCATGATATTTCCTCCTTTTACTGATCCTTAAAAATCAAAAGCCAGTCGAATCAAAGCAATATTGCTTTTTTCAAATGTCTTTTCTGTTCCGTTTTCCATCTCTATCGTTACTGTCGTTTCATCATAAGCTCTGAGAATACCGGTAAATTCTTTCTGTTTTTCAATCATGCGATAAGTGCGGATCTCAACCTCTTCGCCAAGACTCCGCTTAAAGTCTTTCTCCTTTTTCAGTGGTCTTCCAAGTCCCGGGGAACTGACTTCCAGAATATATGCATCATCAATATAATCCTTTTCATCCAGAATATCTGAAAGTTTTCTGCTCACCGTCTCACAGTCATTTACCGTAATTCCGCCCGGCTTATCGATATATGCACGCAGATACCAGTTGCTTCCTTCTTTTACATATTCCACATCCACCAGTTCAAATCCATGTTCTTCCACGATCGGCTGCAAAATCTCTTCTGTTTTCTGTTCGTAAACTTCTCTTTTTGACAATGTAAAATTCCTCCTTATCAAACAAAGAAGAGTGAACTTTGCGTTCACTCTTCTGCCGATTGACTTATGTTACTAGAAATAAGTATAGCACTTCATATCCTGAAAATCAAGCGTTTCTTCAAGAAATCTCTTTTTTTGCAAAATCTATCTTATCTCCTATACGTCTCCGTTTTTAAATGCCATCATCATTTCATTTGTAAGGCTTAAGTCTTCTTCCTTTACCGGCATCT
>JAEDLC010000084.1 GCA_016295505.1 Dorea sp. | reverse complement strand
GGAATCAATGTTCCTGCAAGTCCTCCGATGGCAGATCCGATGACCCAGTAAGCCTGATCCATAAGAGAGATTGCAAATAGGAACTTTTCCTCATCCACCCCTTCCGGAATTCTGGTCGTGCATAACAGCGAATACGTTTCATCCGTAAGGCCGAAGATCATATACCATCTCTTCTTTCCCATATGATTGAATTTATCCAGAAGTGATATTCCATAAAATATATGTCTGATATTTACCATCAGTGTCATGAAGATCATCTGGAAAAAGGACACCCCCGGCGCAAAAAAGTTCACTGCAAGATATTGTCCCGATCCCGCATAGACCATGATACTCATAAAGATCGCCCACAGAAAGGAATATCCTTTTTCGGCAAACATCACCCCAAATGCAATCCCGATAAACAGATACCCGGTCAGAACCGGTATCGTATAGGGAAATGCTTTTTTAAATGCATATTTATATTCTGACATCACATACCATCCTTTGTACTGTTTATAATTCTGTTTTCTACCGCATATGACGGATGAAAACGCACAAAAAAAGAGCCTGTTTCTTATTACAGAAATCGGCTCTGAATCTCATATCAACTTCCGGTGGAATTCTCATAAGCATCTTTCAGATCACTGAGGGCCTCCTGCAACAACGCATCTGACTGAACCGCTTCCTGATACGCCTGCTGCGTCTCACTTATGAGAGCCTGCACATCCTCGTGCTGTGCGATCTTCTGAATGTAAGATGCAACTTCATCATCTTCAGCTTTCGCACTGACCTGACAGATTCCATTCTCATCCTTCGTCACGTATACCGTACTCAGTCCCGGCACTTCCGTATAGATGTCTCTGATCTTCATATCATATCTGACAAACGCCACATATGTATCCTTGTATTTTCCAAGTTTTGTATAGACCTGCATGTGATCATAGGACTCTACAAATTCCTTTTCATCTTTCAGAGAATCATAATATACTTCTACAGCATCGGTTACTTCCGGAGCAAAGGCTGATTGAAGCGGATTCGTCTCCATATATTCACATCCGGAATTTTCTTCTTTCGGCTTCTTTTCACTTATCTTCTGTGCTTTTTCTTCTTTCGCTTCTGTAAGGCCAAATCCGACAGTTCCTACCAGAAACACCAGAAAAAACAAAATCAGCAGTATTCCCACTCTGTTTCTTTTCTGCTTTCTGTATCCGGCGGAAGTATCTCTTTTTCCCTCCATAAGACTACCTCCATTGAAAAGCACTTAAAAAAAGTACACACCCGGGCGGATTCGAACCGCCGCTCCCGCCTCCGGAGGGCGGTGCTCTATCCCCTGAGCTACGGGTGCATATACATTCTTTATGAAATTACCTTTGTAATATTAACACATTTAGCGGATAAAGTAAAGGAAATGATTTCGACATTTCTCACATTTCCTTTACTTTTCTTTTATTTCAGATAATTACAGGAGCAGTTTTCCCTCTTTCCTGTCATAATAATATGCCTGATTCGAAAGGACTTCTTCCGGATCCACCTGCGTTTCATTGATTTCTCTTATGATCTCATCAAGATCGTCCTTTGCCGGCGCATCACTCTCAGCTACGATGATCGTCTCATGTACACTGCTCGGAAGTACGTAATAATTCTCTTTCAGACGCTCTGCAATCTTCGCAAGCCGCCCATCATAGAGAATCGCAGACGCTCCAAAGCTTCGCGTCCGGTTACTGAAAACGTACATTACATTTCTTCCTTCATATTCCCGATGCCCGGTCAACTCTTCAATCACAGCCTTCATCGTACAGAACTCATCCGGAAGCAGATATTCTGTATTCCTGTGTGCCGCCTGATAAACCATTTCTTTTGACACATTCCATGATCTCAGATGCTCATTGCGGACCAGTACGGATGCAATCCCAAAGGGCCCCGTTTCCAGAAGTACGTAAAATACGACTGCAAGATCCAGATATCCGACCGACGGAATCTGCTTTAAAAGCTCCTGATTTTTTTCCCGATTGATCAGGCGATATACAAGCTTTCTTTGAATCGCAGAATAATCTTTTATTGGATTTCCTTTCCAGGGGCGCTCAAACCGCACCTCCTCATACAGCTTCAGGATATTACTCACAATTGCTTCCAGCGAAACACCTCTCTGGAACTGCTGGTAATATTCCTCCAGATAAATCGTCGGAGATACATTGATTCCCCGCTCTGCCAGCATAATTCCGTATCGCCTGATGCCATTATTCTTCATATTTGTGTGAAGATGTACTGTAATATTATCTCTCACCTCCTTTTTTAAAATGCTCTCTACTGCCCGAATAAACTGATCGTATGTCATATATCTTCCTTTCCCGGCAGCGATTTCAAGATTTTGTGGAAATATGGCAGATTATGCCTTTTGAAAATTTAAGAAACAATGATGAAATATTATGGTAGCTACAATTATAAAAAAGCCCTGCAGAAATTGCAAGGCTTTTTTCACATAATGAATAAACAAAATTATGCTCTGGAAAGGTATGCTCCTGTACGGGTGTCGATCTTGATCTTCTCACCCTGCTCTACGAACAGCGGAACATTAACCTTTGCACCTGTCTCAACGATCGCCGGCTTGGTTGCACCTGTAGCTGTGTTACCCTTTACTCCAGGCTCTGCCTCTGTGATCACAAGCTCAACGCTGAGCGGCGGCTCAATTGCAAATACATTCCCCTGATAAGAAGCAACTGTTACGTTCTCATTCTCTTTTACAAACTTCAGAGAATCGCCAACTGTCTCTTCTCCAACCGGAATCTGATCATAGGTCTCATTGTCCATAAAGTAGTACAGAGTTCCGTCATTATACAGATACTGCATGTTCTTTCTATCGATGTGTGCAGTCGTGATCTGCTCATCCGGATTGAAAGTTCTTTCAATCACACCGCCCTTGATGATATCTCTCATCTTTACACGTACGAAAGCAGCGCCTTTTCCTGGCTTAACATGCTGGAAATCAATTACCTGATATACATTCCCTTCGATCTCTACTGTGATGTTTGTCTTCCATTCAAACTTTGCCATTAGTATAATCCTCCTTAGTCGTGCCCGAATAGCACTTAACGTTCTATCGCTCTATTCATTCTATAATAGATTACGGCTTTTTTCAACCTTTTTTTCATGCTTCAGGCTCTTCTTATAGAAGTGCAATACAATTTTTTCCAGATATCTCTTCAAAACAATCTGAATCTCTTCTTTGGGATGGATCGGCTTTACCAGAATATTCGGGATTCCGGCACGTTTTGCTCCCCAGACATCCGTAAACAGCTGATCTCCGATAAAGACCGTTGTATCTCTGTCCGTCCCCATGATCTCCATTGCTCTGATATAATTCTTCGTGGAAGGCTTGTGTGCATCATACACATAATCCACCTGAACATCTTTGTTAAACATCTCAACTCTTGGCTTCTGATTATTGGAAATCAGACAGCAGCGATACCCGATCGCTTTTAACCTTTCAAACAGTGCGATCGCCCTGTGATCTGCCGGCGCTCCATGCGGAACCAACGTATTGTCGATATCAAAGATCAGTCCGCGAACACCGTTTTCATACATTTTTTCAAAATCAATGACATACGTGGATGCCACATACTTATCCGGGAAAAAACAATCAAACATCCTACTCTTCTATCTCCTGCAAACGCTGAACCAGTTCTTCGCATACCTGAAGAACGGTCTTGTGATCTGTGTTAATTACAATATCTGCTGCCGCTTCGTATTTTCCACGGCGCTGTTCCATCAGCTCGGCAATTCCCTCTACATTCTTTCTTCCGTTCAGCACCGGTCGGTCATTGCTGTCTTTGACACGCTCATATACAACCTCCGGACTTGCAGTAAGAAGAACGACTCTTCCGTTTTTCTTCATCTCTTCCACATTGCGTTCCCGAAGTGCTGCTCCTCCTCCACAGGAGATCACCGTATTCTTTCTGTCCTGCATCTCGATCAGGAGACTGGTTTCAAGATCCCGGAAATATTCTTCCCCGTAAGTCGCAAAAATATCCGGAATACTCATCTCTTCACGCTCTGCGATCACCTGATCCATCTCAACGATCTCCATATCAAACATCGTGCTCAGGTAATCGGATATCGTACTCTTTCCCGCTCCCATGAATCCGATCAGTACAATATTATAATCAAACAGTTTTCTCGCCTGTATTCTTTTACTATTACGTAAAATACAGCGAAATACATCAAAAATTTCTTCTTTATATTTATTATCCGCCAGTTTCTCTTCCAGTCTGTTTTTCTGCTTCTTCTCCTGCTGAGGCTGCAGAATTGCCATGCCATATTCTTCTTTATATGCCATGATCTTCTCAACAATTGCATTGCGTTCTGCCAGGGCATCAATAATCTTGTCATCACACAATGCCAGCTGTTCTCTGTACATCTCCAAATCATTCATGTCTGTTTTCTCCTGTCTTATCCTGTAAATCCATTTGTATATTCGTGTGTATTATAGCAGTATTTCCAGTGATAAGCAAGAAAAATGCAACCGACATGCGACATGTGACGTCCCGATATTAAAACTCTTTTCTCTCCATAACCCGCAGCGAGATCAGTGCAGATATTCCAAGCATCAGTGCCCATACCAGCAGTAATATGGCAGTCATACTACCGAAGCTTGCCTGATCCAGTTTTTCCAATATTGCGGTAAAATTGACGGATGTCCCTTCCGCAATCTTAACAAAAACAAGTGCCACCACAAAAGCCAGAGCAAACACTGCAAAAAATGCCATTCTGCTCTTTTCCGCACCAAATTTCAACTGAAGCGGAATACTGATCGCAAGGATCATACCTGCCACTACCAGTGCGACAACACTGACTACTCCCAGTTCCTGCGGTTCTATCTCCAGCTTGCGGACCATGACAAATACGAAGTCCAGAGCCGTAACTATCAGCCAGGCAAGAAATGACGTCAGTACACCAAATAAATATTTTTCAGCAACATATCCTTTCCTGCTGATCGGCAGAGAAAAAAGGTACGCCGCTCCGTTATCATACTCATCATAAGAAATCGTGCTCATGGTGAACATGGAAAACATCATAGTTGCATAAGTAATGGTAAAATAAGGACTGTCATTCGTGACCAAAAACATAAAAGTGATCAGCCCAATTATAAGAAAAAACTGTTTCTGATTTTTCAAAAGTTTAAAATCTTTAATCAATAAACCCTTCATTACTTTTCACCTCGAATCATCATCATAATCAATTCATCAATAGTTCCTTTTTCTATCACAATCTCCGGATAATTTTCACTGTAAAACTGCTTCTGATTCGTCAGACAGGTATATCCGAATTCCTCTTTTTTATGACGCAGGATATAAGACTGATCCAGCTTTTCAAACTGTTGCTGAGTTACCTTCAGCACTCCGTATTCACTGAGCAAAACATCCGTCTCTTCATGCAGAACGATATTTCCTCCGTCAATCATATACAGATCATCACAAAAACCTTCCAGATCACTGGAAATATGAGAACTGATTAATATGGTGCGATCGTTCTGTTCCATATATTCCCGCAGAAGATTCAGGATCGCATCTCTTGCGATCACATCCATTCCCGCTGTCGGCTCATCCAGAATCAGCAGTCTTGCATTGTGAGAAAGTGCCGCAAGTACCTGGAGCTTCCGTTTCATACCGGTGGAAAATTCTTTGATCTGTTTCTTTAACGGAAGCTGAAATTCCTTACATTTCTCCAGGAACCATACTTCTTCAAACTGCGAATACATGCTCCGAAGCATCGGAAGCAGATCCTCAATGCTTAGGTATCCGCTGAAACCGGAATCTGCAAGGACCACACCGATTGCTTCTCTGTCCTTCGCTGTCAGCTCCGTCGCCGGCTTATTCATGATCATGATCCGGCCCCCATCTGTGCGGATCAGGTTCAGCGCAGCCTTAAATGCAGTACTTTTTCCGGCGCCGTTCGGTCCGATCAGACCGGTAATACATCCTTTTTGTACTTCCATTGAACAGTTTAATTCAAAATCACGATAGTTTTTTCTGACATTTTCCATTTTCAACATCGCACTTAATCCTCCAAAACAATCTGAAATAATTCTGCAATCTCCTGATTGCTCATTCCACAGCTTCTGCCTTTTCGGATGGCCATCTCCAAATCAGCTTCTACTTCTCTTTTCTTCTCCTCCAGCATCGTCATCTGATTTGCGCACGCCACGAAGCTTCCTTTGCCGTGAACCGTGACCACGAATCCCTCTTCTTCCAGAGCATCGTATGCCTTCTTTACAGTCAGTGCACTGACTTTGAGTTCCTTAGCTAATGTACGAACTGACGGGAGCATCGTTTCTTCCTGCAATTCCCCGTGCATGATCTTTTCCTTGAGCTGATCACAGATCTGCTCGTAGATCGGCTGCATGGAAGAATGATTGATAATCACATTCATGTTACCCCTCCTTTGCTATAAACAGTATATAACAGTTTATGACTGTTGTCAACTGTTTTATACTGTTTATTTCATATTTGTTATATTTCCATTTAAAAAACAGAACACTTTTAATTCATACATCCAACATCCACAGATGCATCCTGGAAATACCATCTTAAATTTCTAAAGGCAATCTTTACATGCAAAATTTTGTAACAAAATCCATCACAAAACCAAATATCATGTCTGTGATGGATTCATTCCAGAAAATTTACCATCAAGAAATTGAATATCTTTTCTGTGATGGAAAATCTCCAAGAAATTTACCATCAGAAAATTGAATGTCTTTTCTGTGATGGAAAACCCCCGAAAAAATTACCATCAAAAAAAGGAAGTTCCGCTCCATAGCTGACTCTTCAGTTATAGAGCGACACTTCCTTCTAAATTGTACGTTTTCAGACAGCGCAGGCGGAATCTCCATCACTGCAGTCCCTGATTAGCAGATCTTGCAGATCCATCCTTCCGGAGCTTCGATGCGTCCCATCTGGATTCCGGTCAGTGTATCGTACAGTTTCTTCGTTACAGGTCCCATCTCTTCCATTCCGCTTGGGAAACAGATCTCTTTTCCGTGATCCACGATCTTTCCTACCGGAGAGATAACAGCTGCGGTTCCGCAGAGTCCACATTCTGCAAAGTCTTTTAACTCATCAATGTGTACTTCTCTTTCTTCCACTTCAAGTCCAAGATAGTGTTCCGCAACATACATCAGTGAACGTCTTGTAATGGATGGAAGAATGGTAGAGGACTTCGGAGTTACCACTTTGTTATCCTTTGTCACAAACAGGAAGTTCGCTCCGCCTGTCTCCTCAACTTTTGTTCTCGTAGCAGCATCCAGATACATATTTTCATCATATCCTTCTGCGTGAGCAGTTACAATTGCATGAAGGCTCATAGCGTAGTTCAGACCAGCCTTAACATGTCCCGTTCCATGCGGTGCAGCACGGTCAAAATCAGATACTTTAATCGTGATCGGCTTAGCGCCGCCCTTGAAGTACGGTCCAACCGGTGTTGTAAATACACGGAACTGGTATTCATCTGCCGGTTTTACACCAATAACAGAACTGGAGCCAAACATATATGGTCTCACATACAGCGTTGCTCCGGATCCATACGGCGGAACATATGCTGCATTGGCAGCTACTACCTGTTTCACAGCTTCCACAAATTTATCCTCCGGATATACCGGCATTTCAAGTCGTGCAGCTGAATCTGCCATTCTTTTTGCATTCAGATCCGGACGAAATGTTACGATATGTCCGTCCTCTGTTGTATATGCTTTCATACCTTCAAAACATGTCTGCGCATACTGCAATACACCTGCACATTCATTAATTACTACATTTGCATCGGAGGTAAGGGTACCTTCGTCCCATGTTCCATTCTTGTAATTGGAAACGAATCTCTTATCTGTCTGCACATAACCAAAGCCAAGATTTGACCAGTCAATATTTTTCTTTTCCATTGTATATTCCTCCGTCCTTTTAACAACTGATTTATTTTCTGCGTCTATTATAATACGTTACTTTTTAAAATTCAAGAGCGCACTCTGTTTTTTAT
>JAEDLC010000083.1 GCA_016295505.1 Dorea sp. | reverse complement strand
GAGAAAAGCGAAGGCGAAGCAGAAACAACAGAAACTACGTTCCCGGAAAGAGATATCACAATGATCATCCCGACAGAGACCGGCGGCGGATCAGATGTTATTGCTCGTTACCTGGCAACAGAAGTTGGTGAAGTTCTGGGAGTATCTGTTGTTCCACAGAATATCGGTGGTGCAGCTACAGCAACTGCATTCCAGCAGTTTATGGAGGCAGATGCAGATGGTTATACAATCATCATGTCTCTGAGTTCTCTTGCAACTATGAAGTCCAATAACTATGCAGATATTACATACGAAGATGTTGCTCAGATCTGTGCAGTTAACTATGACTCCAACGTAATCTTTATCCGTCCGGAAGAAGATCGTTACACAAACATTGAAGAATTCATCGATTACTGCAAGGCTCACCCGGGTGAAGTTAACATCGGTACCGGTTCCGCAGGTGGTGTTGCTCATATCGCAATCACAGACTTCTGTACAAAAGCAGGTCTCGAAGTAAACCTTGTTCCAAATACATCTGGTGGTGGATTTGACCTTCTTCTTAAGAATGGCGACGTAGATGCAATCGTATGTGGACCTATCGACATCGCTTCTGCAGTTGCAGCTGATGAAGTAAAACTGATCTGTACTATGACAGAAGAAAGATTACCGGATTTCCCGGATGTTCCGACTGCAAAAGAGATCGGAATCGACGCAACAGTAGCTATGTATCGTGGATATCATGCTCCAAAGGATACTCCGCAGGAAGTAATCGATGTTCTGGAAGCAGCATTCAAAGAAGTTATTGAGGGTGAAGAATACCAGAAATTCCTGGCTGATCAGTATTCTAACGCTATCTTCCTCAGCAGCGAAGAGTGGACAGCAAAATGTAAGAGCGAGTTCGAAATCATGCCTAAGGTATATGAGGATGCAGGCATCACAGTAGGACAATAATCGATAAACGGAAATATCCCTTGACTAACATAAAGTGTTTTTTTCATTGGATCCGGGCGTAAAGCCCGGATCCCCTTCCCTGGAAAATTGCGTGAAGAGATGAATTTTCATATTGACTTAATATGAAAGATTTGTTATACTATATAAGTATTTAGAAATAGTTTAATATGATATGGCGCCATAGCCAAGTGGTAAGGCAAAGGTCTGCAACACCTCTATCACCAGTTCAAATCTGGTTGGCGCCTCTTTAAAATCTCAGGAATGAATTATTCCTGAGATTTTTGTGTTACAGGAAACCTCTAGAAAAAAGCTGAAAGAATAATTATGGAATGAAAATGGAATAAATGAGAGTGTAAAATGGTTGAACAGATGGAAAAATGGTAGTAAAATATGAATCATCAATATAACAGGAAGTGATTGTTATGACACTGGATGAAATGAAAGAAAAAAAGATACAGATGGGCTATAGCTGTGAGCAGATCGCAAAGTTGTCGCAGGTACCACTCGGGACAGTGCAGAAGATTTTCAGTGGGATCACCAGAACACCGAGGTATGAAACGCTTCGTGCGTTGGAACGTGTGTTTTCGACGGAGATATCGGAGGAGAACCCGGAATATGTGAGAACCTGTATGATGCGGGAATCCCGGACGGAATATCATGTGGAAAGGAAGCCTGGTGATTATACTCTGGAAGATTACTATGCAATTCCGGAGGAACGAAGGGTGGAGCTGATTGATGGAGTGATCTACGATATGGGTGCACCATCAATGATTCATCAGATGTTATGCGGAGAGATCTGGCGGGCGCTTCGGGAATATATTATGGAAAAGAAGGGAAGATGTATTGCGGTTCAGTCGCCTGCGGATGTCCAGCTGGATTGTAATGATAAGACGATAGTTCAGCCAGATGTGTTTGTGATCTGCGACCGAGAGAAAATCCTTCGGCATTGCCTGTATGGAGCACCGGATCTTGTTGTTGAGATTCTTTCGAAAGCAACCAGAAAGAAAGATATGGGGATCAAACAGGCAAAATATATGAATGCGGGAGTGCGGGAATACTGGATTGTAGATCCGGATGCAAGAAAAATTGTTGTCTATGATCTGGAGCAGGAGAAACTTCCGGTGATATATGGATTTGGGGATTCTGTACCTGTACGGATATTTCAGGGAGAATGTGTGATTGATTTTGCGCAGATATATGGATACATACGGTTTCTCTATGAAAAATAAAAGGGAGAATCAGCTCTCCCTATATACGTCTGCCTGAAATTTTTTTCAGTATTTTTTCCGTAAATACCTTGGCATGCTCCAGATCCAGACTGTCCGGATGAATCAGCGCCTGATCAAAGTTGCGGATAAACCGGTCGATCTGGTCAGCATTTGCTGAGGTTCTTTTTGCTTCATATTTTTGGCGGACCTGTTGCGGCATCTTTCCCTGACAGATAAAAGATCCGAGGTATTCATTGTCGGATTCGATCCATGCGCTGACCCTCTGTTCGATTCCTCTGTAATAAGAAGGAGAATCTCCCATTCCGCATGTGCCGAACAGAGCGATCAGTTTTCCGCTCAGACTGCTCAGAAAATCCATGATTTCCATGCTGCAGCTGCCCTGGTGTACACAGAAGCCGATGAAATAGATTCTGGCTTCAGGAATCGTCTTGTCTGTTGTGATATCAATCAGGTCTTTGGAGTTGCCCGGCAGATGGGAAAAGATTGTTGCGGCAACTTTTTTTGTATTGCCGGATTCGCTTTGGTACAAAACTAAATAATCCAACATAATCGGCGCACTCCTTTCTTATATAAATCCGTTTCCTCCCGGCATAGGTCCTCCTCCGCCACAGCATAATCCGCTGCCACAGCACAGGTTGCAGATGATGTTGGCAAGGCAAAGCTTCATGCAGCAATCACTGCCGGTAGTGAAGGTTGTTTCGTAAGGATTCTGCCGTTGCTGATACCAGGTTCCACCACTTTCGAATCTGCGAACCAGCATCTGATATTCATAATTGTTTGGCTCCAGCCGCAGTGCTTCTTTTGCGTGCTGAAGTGCGATTACGTTATTGCCCATTCCGGAATTGGCAAGTGCACTGTAGTAATACCAGCGTGCATTGTGAGTCTGAATTCCATTTAGCAGATTCAGTGCTTCCTGATAGTGCCCGCTGTTGATAAAGTTGGCCGCTGCCTTCATATGAAGGTCCTCTTCATTGTCTGAGGCCTGTGGGCCGGATTGTTGACGGTACTGTCCATAGAAACCGCGGAATGGTCCATAGCCGCCAAAATCGCCAAAGTCACCGTAACCGCCTGTGTAACCGCCCTGGCCTCCGGAAGTATAAGAGCTGCCGGAAGTGCCATATTCACGTTCGTGCATGATCTGCTGATATGCCTGCTGAACTTCTTTGAATTTAGCTTCTGCCTGGTCTTTGTTCGGATTGTTGATATTGGCATCAGGATGATATTGCCTGCTTAATTTGCGGTATGCTTTTTTTATTTCTTCATCTGAGGCTGTTCGACTAACGCCCAGTACGCTGTAAGGGTCTGTCATTGTATGTGATCTCCTGTATTTGTTTTTGTGGTGTCAGAATGTGTATTGTCGTTCTGCTTTTCCCTTCGTCTGGCAGTTACAGTCGTATAGTGGCACCATACACCGGAATATAACACATTTCTCAAAATATCTGCATGCAGCAGAATGGGCAGTTTCTCGAATTCACGGGAGCATTCAGCCATCATGAGTGTCAATAGTTCCCGGCAGTCTTCTGCAAAGTTTTCATTTGTAAGAAATGATTCTTTTAAAGGATTGTAGCTTCCGGAGTGAATATCCTTTTCTACATCTTCATAAGCATCCATCAGATAGATAAACTTGCCGAGAAAGAAACCGATTTTGCGAAGGGAAGTCTCCCATTCGTCGTGACAGTAGACAAAGATCTCTGCCATAATATCGCCGAACAGCCCGGCCATCAGATCTATGTTCTGTTCATTTTTCTTTTCCAATTCAGAAAGCTTTTTTAAATCAGATGCAATGAGCTGAACTTTTTGAGGATACTTTTCTCTGACTTTTTCGACTCGGGACTGAAGAAGTCTGGCGGCTGCATAGCCTTTCTTTTTTCGTTCATCCTCCCAGTCATCTTCACATTTATAATAAGTAAGAACCATGTTGATTGCAGCAGCATAGTCTGTAAATTCATTGGTTCTTGTAAGATGCTTTTCAAAAGGATGAGCAATGCATCTGGCAGAAGAGATGCTGGTATCCGGCTCATAGAGACCGGTAAGAAGAACGACGAGAAATGTCATGTCGAAGGATAAAGTCATCTGACCTCTTATACCATAACATTTCTTAAGAGATTTGCAAAGACCACAATAGTAAGAGTGATAGATATCGTAGTCTTTGAACTTCATTTCGGCTTTATTGATCGAGATATATCCAAACATAATTTCTCCCTGTTAACTCTTTTTTATGAATTTTGTCTGACATTTTGGACAACTGATTTCGATCTTCCCGCGGCCTTTTGGAACACGTATCTTCTGATGACAGGTCGGGCACTTGTAGATATGATGTGTCTTTCTCTGCTGCATCATGTATTTCTGTCGGGAGAAGAAATTGCGGATCTTTGCTGTTTTGCTCAGATACCACTGGTTTTCGGATGAACGTTTGTATACGTTTCTGGATAACATCCGAAAATATGCATAGATGATACAGAACCAGGATAATATGGAAAGGACGGAGCTGTTTGTCCATCCGGCAATCAGCATCAGTATCAGTGCCGCCGCGATCAGCAGCTTGCCCAGGGAATCTATACCGTACCTTCCGTACATGAAACGAATTAATTTTTCTTTCAAAATAAACCACCTTCCTGAAATTTATAAATAATATGATACGCCGGCAGAGGATGAAGTCAATTAAATGTCTATAAATTTTTATAAAGAATTTAAGAGTGCTTTCGTTTTATTTTGGAAGAGTTGTGATATAATGTTTGCATTGAATCTTGAAGCGGGAGGGAGAATATGGAAGAGTTGACCAGGCTGATTATGGAGGATATGAAACCTGCTCTTGGGGTAACGGAACCGGGGGCAATCGCGTATGCGGTTGCGAGTGCAAGACAGTATACCAGCGGTGCGATCAGACATGTCCGTGTAGCACTGAATTCGGGTATGTATAAGAATGCATATACCTGCGGAATTCCGAACTCAGCACGGTATGGGAATCTGTATGCAGCTGCGCTTGGAGCGGTTGCGGCAGATGCAGAGAAAGGTCTGGAATCTCTGTCAGAGATCACGCCGGAAGATGATGAACGGGCAGCGAGACTGGTAGAGGAAGGGATCATAGAGGCGGTACTGGATCATATCGGATCAGAGATTACGATTGACGCAACGGTCGAGACAAAGAACGATGTATGTACGGTGCACATTCGGGATGCACATACGAATATAACGGAAATTGAAAAGAACGGAGAATGTATTTTCCGGAAGAAAGAACCGGAAGAAAAACGTGAAAGTACAGAAAAGATACCGGTGATTCACAGATATCTTCTGAGTGAGATTCTGGATTATGTGGATCACGTTCCGATAGAGGAGATCTGTTTTATTAAAAAAGCATTTACCATGAATCTGGAGCTTCTGGAAGAAGGTCTTGATTCTGACCGTGCTGTCTTTGCAAAGCGGTTTTATGAGGAAAACGGAAGACGCCAGATATCGAAAGATGCGTTAAAGACGGCGCAGCTTCTGTGTAATGGAGCAATCGAAGCAAGAGTGCTTGGGCTTGGCAGACCGGCGATGAGCATTACCGGCAGTGGTGCTCATGGGATTATTGCAACGATGCCGCTTTATGCGTACCAGAGAGTACATCAGGACGAGATCAGCGAGGAGATGCTGATCAGAGCGACGGCACTTAGTTATCTGATCACGATGTATATTAAGGAATATTCCGGAAAACTGTCGGCATTCTGTGGATGCGGCATTGCGGCCGGGACGGGAATGGCATGCGGGCTTGCTTATCTCAGACATGCGGATGGAGATACAGTCAGAAGGGTAATACAGAATATGGCAAGTGGGCTTACCGGCATGATCTGCGACGGAGGAAATCATGGGTGTACCATGAAGGGGATTGTTGCGGTGGATGCTGCTTTCCGGTCTGTGGACATGGCACTTGCAGGGATCTGCATAGAAGCGATCCATGGAATCAACGGGAAGACACCGGAAGACACCATGAGACATATGGGAATGATCGCATCACCTGGTATGGTACAGACAGAGAAAACGATCGTTGAGATTATGGAACAGAAGTAGATTCAGACCAGTAGATTTTTGGAGAGGTTGAGAAAGGAAAGCTATGAATCATAAAAGACATCACAGAGGAAGACGAAAAAAGAAAAAGGGCAGTCTGGCATCCGGCCTGATATTTGTGATAGCAGTTTTTGTGTTCTGCGTATCGGCATTTCAGCTGTTTAAGATTATGAAAGGATATTATGACGGAAGAAGTGAATATGATAAGATAAGAAAGCTTGCTGTTACCGAGAGCGACAACGGGGATTCGGAAGATGATTTTCGAGTGGATTTTGAAGAACTTCTGAAGATCAATCCGGATACGATCGGCTGGATCAGATTTACACCAGAGCCGTCTGAGATCAGCTATCCGATCGTACAGGGAGATGATAATGAAACGTATCTGAAGAAAACATTTTCTGCAAATGAGAATACGCTGGGCGCAATTTTTCTGAATGCAGGGAATCAGGCGGACTTTACAGACCGTAATTCGATTATATATGGACATCGCATGAAGGATGGCTCCATGTTCCGGCATCTTCAGGATTATGAGAATAAGGAGTTCTGGGAGGCGAATCCGTGTTTTTATATCTATACACCAGACGGTAGAAGAATCACTTATCGGATCTTTTCTGTTGGCCAGGTAGAGGATACGTCGGACACTTATCTGACATCCTTTGCATCGGAAGAAGACTATCTGGCGTTTCTTGATATGACAAGACAGACGGCCCTGTATGATACCGGAGTGGAGGTGACAACGGAAGATACGATCATAACGCTGTCAACCTGCACCAGTGCCAGTGACAATCACCGGTTTGTGGTCCGTGGAGTGAAGGAAGAGGAGTGTGTACCGGATTATGATGAAGAATAATTATACATACGAAGTAGGAGATATCGTAACGATGAAGAAACCGCATCCCTGTGGAAGTAAAGAATGGGAGATCTTAAGGGTCGGAGCTGACTTCCGGCTGAAATGTGTGGGATGTGGTCATCAGATCATGATCACCAGAAAACTTGTGGAAAAAAATACAAAAGATTTAAAGAAAAAGGCTTGAAACAGGCAAGAAATTATGGTATCATCATTAATCGTGATACAATAAATATCGTCAGTTACAACGACGAAATCCTTGCTCCCACATAAGTTGAGCGGGGGCCAAAAGACCAGAAGGAGGTGCAGACGACATGAACAAATATGAATTAGCTGTTGTTGTCAGTGCAAAAATCGAAGATGACGAAAGAGCACAGGTTATCGAAAAAGTAAAAGCATTAGTTGAACGTTTCGGTGGTCAGATCTCTGACGTTGATGAATGGGGTAAGAAGAGATTAGCTTACGAGATTCAGAAGATGAAAGAAGCATATTACTATTTCATCCACTTCGAGTCTGATGCTGAGACTCCAGGCGAAGTTGAAAAGAGAATTCGCATCATGGACAATGTTATCAGATATTTATGCGTTAGACAGGATGCATAAGCGGGAAGTAGAGGTATTATATGAATAAAGTAATTTTGATGGGACGCTTGACAAGAGATCCGGAAGTGAGATATTCACAGGGTGAGAGCTCTATGGCAATTGCCAGATATACACTGGCTGTAGATCGCAGATTCAGACGTGGTAATGACGGAGACCAGTCCGCAGACTTTATCGGATGCGTGGCCTTTGGAAAAAGCGCAGAATTTGCTGAAAAGTATTTCCGTCAGGGACTGAAGGTAATTGTTACCGGACGTATCCAGACAGGCAGTTATACGAACAGAGACGGACAGAAGGTATATACAACAGATGTTGTTGTTGAGGATCAGGAATTTGCTGAAAGCAAATCCGTAAGTGATGCAAATGCGGGAGGTTTCCGTGCTGCTGCTCCATCACCGACTCCGGCACCAGTTTCTGATGCGGGCGACGGCTTCATGAATATTCCAGATGGAATTGATGAGGAATTACCATTTAATTAGGC
>JAEDLC010000082.1 GCA_016295505.1 Dorea sp. | reverse complement strand
ATCCATTATCAATATTTACAACTGCAATTCCATTGGCACAGGAATTAAGCATCGTCAGAAGCGCAGATATCCCCTTCAGATTTGCTCCATATCCCACAGACGTCGGAACTGCAATGACCGGCTTGTCCACCAGTCCTGCCACAACACTTGCAAGCGCTCCTTCCATACCTGCCACTGCTACGATGCAATTGGCAGATTGTATGAGATCCATCTGCGAAAGCAGACGATGTATTCCACTGACCCCTACATCATACGCTCTCTTTACAGAATTACCAAGATATTCTGCCGTCTGAGCCGCTTCTTCTGCAACGGGAATATCTGCTGTTCCCGCACTGCAGACTACGATACTGCCGATTTTTTCTTTTTCTTTTTTTTCTATTTTTACAATTCTTGAAACCGGATCGTACTCGATCTGGGGGAAATATGCTTTCAAAAACTCATACTGTTCTATGGAAGCACGCGTCCCCATAACTTCTCCCTCAGCTTTCACAATCTTTTCAAAAATATGAAGAAGATGTTCATCCATCTTTCCATTGCAGAACACAACTTCTGCTGCTCCGCTGCGAATCTTCCGGTGTGTATCGATTTTCGCATACCCCAGTTCCTCAAATGGCTCCTTTCGCAGATACCCTTCCGCTTCAGAGACAGATATCTGCCCACTTTTGACTTTTTCCAATAATTCTCTCGTATCCATATGTACTTCTACTCCAGATAAACTTTTTAGACAAATTTTCCTTACAAGTTTAACACTTTTTACAGACGACTGCACTAACTTTTCCTGTTTCTCCATCTTTATTTTTATAAATATCGTGCTAAAATAAAACTATAACGATTCGAGATAAACGATAGGAGTGTTTGCTATGGAATTTAGATTCAATATTGTAAGTGATGGTTCCTGCGATCTTCCGGAACAAATGACAGAAGAAAATCAGATTCGTGTTGTTCATTTTCTGGTGTCTTTTGACGGAGAAACATACCAGAAAGAAGGAATTGAATTAAAACTGGATGACTTCTACCAGCAGATGGTCGATCATCCACAAAGATTCCCCATGACTGCAGCACCATCTCCGGAAGACTATTATCAGGTTTTTCTGGATTCTGCCAGAAAAGGACAGGATATCCTGTGTATCTGCATCTCCGGAAAATTAAGCTCTTCCATCCAGTCTGCACAGATTGCAAGACAGATGCTCCTGGAAGATTATCCTGACATTCACGTAGAGATTCTGGATTCTCTTGCCTGCACACTGATGCAGGGTGCATTCGTTCTGGAAGCATGTCGACTGCGAAATGCAGGAAAAACTCTTACCGATGCAGTAACTGTCATGAAAGCACTGATTCCAACCGGTCGAATTCTGTTTACCGTCGGAAGTCTGGAATATCTTCAGCACGGTGGTCGGATCGGTAAAGTGACCAGTATTGCCGGCTCCTTATTAAACGTCAAACCACTGATCACACTGGAAAACGGAGAGATTCATTCCTCCGGAATCAGGCGCGGACGCAAAAATTCTCTCAATGGCACGATACAGTTATTAACAGACTATCTGAAGGAAACACATATGACTCCTGGTGATTATACAATCCTGATTGGATACGGATACGATGTCAAAGAAGCGGATTCTTTTAAGAAACTGGCACTTGGAAAACTGCGGGAAATCTATCCAGATGTACCGGACATCCCGGTCTTTCACATCGGAGCAACCATCGGAGTACATGCCGGTCCATATTCCATCGGATTTGGAATCGTCAGGCGAAGCGACCGCATCTGATTCAAGGAAACTCGAAAAAAAGGATAAAAATAAGGGCTTTAACCAGCCCTTATTTTATCCTTTATAATATGGACAATGCCTTTTCAGGCATTGCTGATTCTCTTGTGAAAAATCACATTGTATCTTCTTCGGAAGTTCCATATCAATCCCCAGACTCTCCTGTACAAATGCAGCAGCCTCTTTTGCCGCCGTAAAAGAATCCCTCTTGCAGCATCTTGGGCCGCCAAGCTTTGCGATCGCACCCAGTGCTCTTGAAGTCATCTGATTCGAATATCTCCAGGAAGTTCCGGTAAGCGGATTTGCCTTCGTAATTATACTCATAAAGATCCCTGCACTCACTGCCGCACCACAGCATCCCCACATGCCACAGGCGCCTCCCGGATACTCGGATCCTCTCTTTTTCATCTCTTCCAGCGCATCCTCATATGCAACCTCTCCGCCACAATTACGATATGCTGTCAGAAGTGCAGCTCCTACCATAACATGATGCTCCGGTCCATGCATATAAATATATGGATCCATCATCAGCATCTGCATGATCTCAATCGGATTCTTTGACTGACTGTTTCGGCAGCCGTTCATGATTACTTCAATTCCACGCTTCGCATGACATTCGTCACATACAAAATGCCCATCCTCACAGCTAGCATAACTTTCAAAAGTCCCATGACACATACTACATTCCATCTTTTTTGCATGTTCAAAATAAACCAGTGGTTTTCCGCAGACCAGACAGGCGCCTTCTCCTCTTGTCATATGTACCTCCCCTTTCCAATACCATCTTTTTGATTCTTCTGTCCAATATAGTATCACATTTCCATAGTATTGGATACAGGAACCTGTCGTACCGAATAATTATTTTCAAATCACCATATCAACATCTTTCCTCAAAATATTACATACCAGATCCATATCTGTCAGATGAATATAATGACTGCTGTGCTTTGCCTGTATCCATTCCCCGTCTGATACACAATCCAGATAGGCATGCATCAGTTCCTGCCAGAGTACTTCAATCTTTTCTGCCTGTTCTTCTGAAGCACCTCCAAATTCCCGGATCTCTTTTCTCGCAATGTCGGAATCGTGCGTGATCAGAATGATTCGAATCTTTGGAGCGTTTTTTCGATCCAGAAATCCCATCAGATGAAACATATCATGCGCCGCTTCATATTCTTTCAACGCAGTCTCATACGTCTGTGGTCTGCTTATCATCGTCAATATTTCTTTTCTTTCTTCTTTCAAAAATTCATTATAATAATAAAATGGCGGTGCTTTTCGCATAAGCATTCGAACCATCCATCCCAGATGCTTTCTGGTAAGCCGCAGATTCATCTGAAGCCCTTGCGTCTTATCTGCTCCACTCTTTTTGAATTCTTCTTCTGTCAGTTCCATACGGAACCGGTAATCTTCCGGTGAAAGAGGATCCAGAAGTACCAGTTTTTCCACCATCTTCGGATACATCTTTGCGAATTTCCAGGCATATAATCCACCCTGAGAATGTGCAAGAATCGCAATCTTTTCTGTATGTTCAACCTGTTTCAGAAGCTGATACAATTCTGTTGCAATATTTTCCGGTGTCCGCTCCAGACGAGATACACTGCTTCTTCCATATCCCGCCCTTTCATAGAGCAGCACGGTATGTGATTCTGCCAATCGCTCTGCAATCCTCCACCATTCTGCCACGGAGGCTCCAAGTCCCATCTCAATAACCACATCCACTTTTCCGTTCCCAAAGATCCTGTATGCCAGTTCTGCAGAACCGACAGAATTTTTTTCTATCTTCATATCATGTTCTCCTCTCATGACAGCACTTGTCTTCAGGTGACTCCTTCCCTCTGTCTGATACTTCAATTTTACAGAAATCCTCACTCCGTCGATAGGCAGGTTTTTCATACGATTGTGTCAGTTTTATAGAAAAAAAAGGAGAGTACATGATGTACCCTCCAAAAGGAACTTTACGAATACTATACACTGATATCTTTTTTCCGATAATACAGAATTGCCACCAGTATGCCGACAATTCCATAAAGAATTCCTATCATCAGCAATTTTTCATCTACCGCTGCTTCTGCCACAATATCAGATGCGTCTGCATAAGCAAATGGTGTTACATATTTTAATCCTTCTGCTTTGTCACTGATATTGCGGATAATGTTCAGGAAATACAGGATCGTTGCAATACCGATCCCGGTTCCCATCGCACTCCCCTTAAGAAATGCAGAGATTCCAAAGCATACGCTCATTACTTCCAGCTGCATTACAAGAAAAGCCAGATGCAGAAGCCAAAATGTCTTTCCCTGCATCTCTTCCCCGATGGCTGCAAAACTTGCAACGGATACAGCTGCGATGATTCCGTTCATCAGTAAAAGCTGCATAACGCATGCGCCCCACTTTTCCATGGTAATCTGAAGACGACTGATCGGATGGGTCAGAAGGAACTCTGCTGTATGATCCTTTTCTTCTTTTGAAAGAGCTGTAATACCCAGGAGCGCTGCATAAAATGCTCCGCCAAGTCCCAGAATGTTTCCACATTCTACCGCATAAAATCCCATTACCTCTCCAAAATTCACCTGATCCATACCAAAGGCAGCCGTAAAACCTCCCATATTGGAGAACATTTCCGATACTCCATCCATCTGTTTTTTCATCTCCGGATATAATACCATGCATACAATGATCATGGACGCAATTCCTATGGTCCAGATGATCAGTGCAAGTCTTCCTCTTTTCATCTCATGTCCGAATACTGTCATGCCTGCACACCACCCTTCTCATAATAATGAAGAAATACTTCTTCCAGCTCAGGTTCTGATATGATCAGATCCTGGACATCTATCTGATTCAATACTTTTAACAGTTTTGACATATCTCCTTCATACAGAAAGCTCACCCGCTGACCTGTCGTTTCCATCCTTCGGATTCCCTCAAGTCCACCAATCTTATCTCTGGTTTTTATCTCCACTTTCCGGCACTGCTTTCCGGCCAGCTGTTCTACACTGCTGCATGCGATCAGTCTGCCCTCCCGCAGAATTGCCGCCCTCCCACAATGTTGCTGCACTTCTGACAACACGTGTGACGACAGAAGGACACTTCTTCCTTTTTTATGACATTCTTCTACCAGATCAAAAAATTCTTTCTGCATCAACGGATCCAGCCCACTGGTCGGCTCGTCCAGGATCAACAGCTCCGGATCATGCTGAAAAGCGCTTACGATTGCAACTTTTTTCCGGTTTCCTAACGACAGCTCACTGATTTTTCGTTTCTCATCCAGTGCAAAGCGCTCACACAGGTCTTTTCTTCGCTGTTCACAGTTTTTTCCATATAGCTTTGCAGACAGCTTCAACACTTCAGCCACACGCATTCCGCTGTAAAACATTGCCTCTGACGGAAGATACCCGATCCTGGACAGAATCTCTTTCTGCTGCCTTCCCACTTGTTTTCCAAATACCTCTGCAGATCCTGAAGTCGGTGATACCAGTCCTAAAAGCACACGCATGGTCGTACTCTTACCTGCACCGTTCGGTCCGATAAAGCCAAAGATCTCTCCTTCCTTTACATCCAGATTCAGATCTATGATTCCTCTGCTCTTTCCGTAATATTTTGTCAGATTCTCTGTGCTGATAATCGCATTCATTATTCTCCCTCCTTCAGATACACTACTTTCCAGAAATCCATCATTTTGTGAAACTCTTGTTCCAGCGACTCTACTTCAAGCGTCCCACTCTGCACTTTCTCCCATAGATAGCCTTCCGTTGCCCAGTACATTTCCTTTAACATCATCTGCAGATCAATCTCCGGACGAAATTCTTCCGGATTGAGCATACTCAGAGATACCCCCGCCTTCTGCTGGATATACCCCGCATAGCTTTCCTGGATACAGGCAGATACCTCCGGATCTTTTTCATAAAATGCTTTCATAACAAATGCTGTGAGTTCCGGATACCGATGCATGATCTTTACCTTTGCATTCAATCCCCGTTCCATCATCTCAAACAGGCTGTCCGGATCATAGCATCGTTCTTCCCTGAGCGCTTCCAGCGTTACTCTGCATGCCTCATCCCATAAAAACAAGTATAGTTCCTTCTTATTGCGGAAATAATAAAACAACAGCGATTTGCTGATTCCCGCTTCAGACGCTATCTCTCCTACCGGACTTTTTTTATAGCTGTTCTGACTGAACACACGATATCCTGCATTGATAATCCGCTGCCGTTTTTCTTCCGGCAGGGACAGAAATCTCTCATTCATCTTTTCTCCCTTTCTCTGACCGCTCTGGTTAATTACTATTATACCTGACTGACCGTTTTTGAGAAGACCCCTGAGGGGAAATAATCAAATAGAAAAACTACTTTTCACAAAAAATGTTACAAAATTATGAACAAATTACTCGCTTTTTTCTGCGTTTTACTTCTTGTTCATCATCAGAATCAGGAGTAGAATGAAGAAAGTTTTGAATTCCTATTAGATTTCAGGGAGGGAAAATCATGTCATCATCAAAGCAGCGAGACTATTTATTCGACAATTATAAAGCTTTTTTGATCGTTCTGGTTGTAATCGGACATTTCATCGAAAAAAGCTATGACAACAATCTTTTTTTAACTACACTCAAATGGCTGATCGTATCATTTCATATGCCGGCCTTTATCTTCATCTCCGGATATTTTTCAAAAAGAAAGCTTCCTTTCCGTGTATTGATCCAAAAGCTTGTCATTCCTTACCTCATCTTCGAATTATTGTATTACTTTTTATACGTTATGATCATTCACAAACCAACGGGATTGTATCTGATGTATCCAAAATTTTCACTGTGGTATCTGCAGGCTCTCTTTTTCTGGAGACTTCTGACACCTTATGTAAAAAAAATACCACATTATATGATCATCACCATTGCAGCCGGTCTTCTGATCGGATGCTCCACAATGTCAGGAAATCTGCTAAGCATTCCGAGGACGCTTGTATTTTTCCCGTTCTTTCTGGCAGGAACAGATTTCGACAGAGAAAAGCTGACCCTGCTCCGAACCAGACGTAACCGGATAGTTGCAGTCATTCTGATTGCCGCTTTCACAGTCTTCCTGATTCTGAACCCGTATTGCAGGACCGTTTCTCCGAAAGTATTTTACGGAAGATATAATTATCATTTTCTGGGACAGACTGTTACAGAAGGAATTCTCTGCCGCTGCATATGCTACCTCATTGGATTTGTCATGGCATTGGCAGTTGCATTGCTGATTTCCGGCAAAAAAACGTGTTACTCCTATATCGGTACGCGGACAATGGCAATCTATCTGTTTCACGGACTTGTCTATTCCACGATTAAGGGGTGCAGCGGCATTCTTTCAGATGTCCACTCTCCGGCAGAATCAATGCTTCTGATCCTGTTTTGTGTGATACTGGTTGGAATATTATCGATCCCGCAGCTTTCAACGATGACCGCGGCAATCTCCAATATCAATCCTTCTCTGTTCTACGTACCTTATCAGGATCCATTTTATTATTCCCGCTACTGGTGGGTATTTCATTGACAGATACACCTCCGAATCCTAAAATAAAAGTAACAGGATTATCCTGATAATCAGGAGACATTGGAGGTGTATTATCATGTTACATGAAGTAAGTTTCAGATCCTTTAACGAGCGGGATGAAGTACAGGGATGGATCTATGTTCCGGCTGCGAAACCAAAGGGCATCGTTCAGATCATTCATGGATTCGGAGAGCATTCCAGAAGATATCTGCATATGATCGTTGCATTTCTTGATGCAGGTTTCATCGTTGCCGCAGATGATCATGTGGGACACGGAAAAACAGCTATGGTCAACGACACCTGGGGTGACTGGGGAGAAAAAGGATGTCACACCATGATGGAAGATGAGCACACTTTGAAAGAACTGGTATGTGAGAAATATCCGGATCTTCCGTATTTTCTGTTCGGACACAGCATGGGATCATTTATCGCAAGAGACTATGCCGCAAAATACGGAGACGACCTTGCCGGAATCACAATCTGTGGTACCTGTGGTGTATTTCGCAATGCAGACGCTGCTGAAGAAGCTTTGAAAAAAGCAGTGGAAGAAGGACACGGAAAAGAAAGCAATCCGGAATATGCAGGAACTTTGCTTGGCTGGATGTGTGAGCGCTGCGGCGAGATCCGGATCGGAAATGAATGGATCTGTGCTGACCCGTATGTACAGACAGACCATGCCGAAGATCCATTTGATGCGTTTACGAAACCGACCAGCAATCAGGCAATGTATGACTTTACACAGATGATGAGCGTCATCACAGGAATCGAATGGGCCAGAAAAGTACCAACCGCACTTCCGATCTACAATATCGCAGGCGACCAGGATCCGGTCGGCGAATACGGAAA
>JAEDLC010000081.1 GCA_016295505.1 Dorea sp. | reverse complement strand
ATTCCCTTCTGATTATCGATCTCTGCCGTTCACATTCTTTCGGATATATGGCAATTCAAGACAAAAGCAGGTCAGATGACCATCCCATACCAGATACGGTTCCAACCTGCTTTTATTCATGCATATTCAATTCTTTTCTTTACGAATTAAGCCTGGTCATCCTCGCTGAAGAAATCGTCGTCGAAATCATCATCAAAATCATCTTCGAAGTCTTCCAGATAATCCGGTGTAAAGAAACAATATACGGCATAAGCAATACCTGCAACTGCTGCAATCGCACCTACAATAGCGAGAATCCAGAGAACGGTCTTTCCGTGCTTATCCTCTTCCTCTCTTTTGCTCATTAATTCACTCAGCTTTGATGCTGCAATAATATCCTCTACCTTACTCATGCTTCCACATCCTTTCTAATGCTCTCCGGCAATTCAATTATTGGTCTTATTATACCATCAACCCGGTCGGATTACTACAATTTTAATCAAAAAAACTATCCTTTTATTCCACTTTTATATCTTCTGCAGTCTGGCAAATGCTGCAAACATCTTCTTGGTTCCGGGGCCGTCAAAGTCAACCGTCACCTCATAATCTCTGCCGCCTTCCACAACTGCCAGGACCGTTCCTTCCCCAAACTTGATATGGCGCACACGGTCTCCCACGCCGTAGTCCAGTTTTCCTCCCTTCGGTGTTCCAAAACTCTGTGTCGGCTTCACTGCTGTAAATGCTTTTGCACGGAAAGCTTCTCTTGCCTGCACATAAGCTGCCTTTTTCACTTCTTCCTCTTTTTCTTTCTGAAATACAGCACCTGTTGACAGAAGTTCCATCGGAACTTCTTTTAAGAAGCGGGACATCTTGTTATACTGTGTCTCTCCGCGCACCATTCTCCGCCTTGCGCAGGTCATTGTCAGTTCTTTTTCAGCTCTTGTGATTCCCACATAACATAAGCGCCGCTCTTCTTCCAGTTCTTCCGGATCATCTGCCGTGATCGTCATATAACTCGGAAACAGTCCGTCTTCCATACCCGCCAGATACACATGCGGAAATTCGAGTCCCTTTGCACTGTGAAGCGTCATCAGCACCACATAATCCGAATCTTCATCCAGACTGTCAATGTCAGCCACAAGCGCCACTTCCTCCAGGAAACCGCTTAAGGTTGCCGGTTCATTCTGATCCTCACACATCTCCTCATAGGCCGCGATCTTACTTCGAAGCTCATCGATGTTCTCAATCCGGCTCTGTGATTCTTCCGGGTCTCCTTCTCCCAGCAGAGACTCTACATATCCGGTCTCTTCGATGATCTCCTGCATCAGATCCGAGATACTAAGATCCTTTGCATCTGCCTTAAAATGCTCGATCAAAGCCACAAACGACTCAAGTTTTGAGACACCTCTTCCGATATTCGGAATCAGATCTGCCCCTTGCAGAGCTTCATAAAATCCCAGTTCCCTGGAAGCTGCATATTCCTGCACCCGGTTGATACTGGTCAGTCCGATTCCACGCTTCGGAACATTGATAATTCTCCGGACAGCCAGATCATCCTTGCCGTTATCCACCGTTTTCAGATAGGACAGCAGATCCTTGATCTCCCGTCTGGCATAGAAGTTGATTCCTCCTACAATCTTATATGGAATGTTGGCCGTCACAAACTTTTCTTCAAACATACGGGACTGCGCATTGGTGCGATACAAAATAGCATGGTCATGATAAGATCCGTCTCCCTGATCCACATGATCCCGGATATCCTCCGCTATGTACTCCGCCTCATCATACGCCGTGTCAAACTGACGAAACTGTATCTTATCCCCTTCCCCGTTATCGGTCCAGAGTGTCTTATCTTTTCTCCCCCGGTTATTACGGATCACTGCATTGGCAGCGTTCAAAATATTGCCGGTGGATCGGTAGTTCTGTTCCAGTTTGATCACCTTTGCATCTTCAAATTCCTGCTCAAAATTGAGAATATTTTTGATATTGGCTCCCCGGAATTTATAGATCGACTGGTCATCATCACCAACCACACACAGGTTCCGGTATCTGGAAGCCAGCAGCTGAATCAGGCGGAACTGTACCGTATTAGTATCCTGATACTCATCTACCATGATATATCGAAAGCGTTCCTGATAATACTCCAGAACATCCTTCTGTGTCTGGAATAACTGAACCGTTTTCACCAGAAGATCATCAAAGTCCAGAGCATTATTGGCCTTCAGCTGTTTTTCGTATTCTTCATACACTTCTGCGATCTTTCGCCTGCTGTAATCCCCTTCCGCCTGCAGGCGAAACTCCTCCGACGTAATCAGCTCTTCTTTGGCATGAGAAATGGCCGCCATCAGAGCCCGTTCTTTATAGATCTTCGTATCTACCTGAAGAAGCTTACATACATCTTTCATCAATATCTTCTGATCGTCTGTATCATAGATCGTAAAATTCGTATCGTACCCAAGAAGGCCGATATGTCTTCTCAGAATCCTCACACACATGGAGTGAAATGTACTGACCCAGATACTTTCAGAACCATATCCTACCAGACGGTCCACTCGTTCCCTCATCTCTCCGGCAGCCTTGTTGGTAAATGTTATTGCAAGAATGTTCCACGGATTGATGCCTCTTTCTTCGATCAGATACGCGATACGGTGTGTCAGTACACGGGTTTTTCCTGATCCCGCTCCCGCAAGTATCAGAAGCGGTCCTTCCGTATGAAGCACCGCCTCTTTCTGCTGTTCATTTAATGTGTCATATATGCTCAATCTTTTTGTTTCCTTTCTGTATCTATACCTTTTCTATTCCTGTTCCCTGTTCTTTTCTGTCATATAACGGTGTTCCTTTGCAATCTCTTCCTGCAGCTCCAGAGATGTCCAGCTTCTGTTGTTCGGTGTGACCATGGCTTTCAGATCCACCTTCACTCCCTCTTTTCGCATCAGGAACAATGCTTTATCCAGCATTTCCTCCGTTGCCGCATTCATGACGAGCATCTCCGTATCAAATCCAGCGCCTTCATAATCAGCAGACACTTCTTTTTCTTCATCCATTCCAACCAATATTCCAATCGGCTTCAGGTACTCCTTCTTTTCCACATGGCGGACTCTATATCCCAGATATCCAAAGATCATAGTGACCTTTTTCCCTTTTTTGGTGCCCTTCAGGTTATAACATAATACTGTCGATTTCATCTCAGATATCCCCTTTTTTTTCGAATGTCTGTTTCCATTATAGTTGCTTTTCACCTGTCGCGCAATATAGATTTTCGGTTCCTGCAGTGAAAAAAGCAGGACTGTTGCAATATCTATGTATTACAACAGTCCCGCTTTTTTCATGCGCTAATCGCATTTCCTGTATACAGATGGTAGTATCTTCCCTTCTCCTCGATCAGTTGTTCATGTGTTCCCCGTTCAATGATTCTTCCCTGCTCCAAAACCATGATACAGTCAGAATTTCGTACGGTTGACAGGCGGTGCGCAATAACGAATGTGGTTCTTCCGTGCATCAGCTTATCCATACCTTCCTGCACGATACGTTCGGTTCTGGTGTCAATAGAACTTGTCGCTTCATCCAGAATCAGTACCGGAGGATCTGCAATTGCCGCACGCGCAATTGCCAGGAGCTGTCTCTGTCCCTGACTTAAGTTAGCCCCGTCTCCTGTCAGCATCGTATCATATCCATTAGGGAGCCTCCGGATAAATCCGTCCGCATTAGCCAGTTTTGCTGCTGCCTCCACCTCTTCATCGGTGGCATCCAGCTTGCCGAACCGGATATTCTCCTTCACGGTTCCGGTGAACAGATGTGTATCCTGCAGTACAATTCCAAGAGATCGTCTCAGATCTCCTTTCTTGATCTTATTGATATTGATTCCGTCATAGCGGATCTTTCCATCCTGAATATCATAAAACCGATTGATCAGATTGGTGATTGTTGTTTTTCCGGCTCCGGTAGAACCGACAAAAGCAATCTTCTGTCCCGGCTCTGCATACAGTTTTACATCATGCAGTACGATCTTATCGGGATCGTATCCAAAATCAACCCCGTTAAAGACTACATCCCCCTTAACTTCAACATAATCCACACTTCCATCTGCCTGATGTCTGTGTTTCCACGCCCACCTTCCGGTTCTTTCAGGACACTCTGTCAGTTGCCCGTCCACTTCTTTTGCATTGACCAGAGTCACATACCCCTGATCCTCTTCCACTTCTTCATCCATCAGTCGAAAGATTCTGTCCGCACCGGCCATAGCCATGACAATCGAATTCAGCTGCATACTGACCTGATTGATCGGCATGCTGAAGCTCTTATTAAAGGTCAGAAAGCTTGCCAGTCCGCCGAGTGTGAACCCTCCGATGTGGTTCAGAGCAAGTACTCCTCCTGCAATTGCACACACAACATAACTGATATTTCCGATCTGTGCATTGATCGGTCCCAGAATATTGGCATAAGTATTCGCTCTGTCCGCACTGATATATAACTGATCATTCAGTTCCTTAAAAGCCTTTTTGTTTTCTTCTTCATGGCAGAATACTTTAACTACCTTCTGCCCATTCATCATTTCTTCAATGTATCCATTCACAGCTCCCAGATTCTTCTGCTGCTGCAGGAAATATTTTCCGCTTAATCCCGCCGCTTTTTTCGAACAGAACACCATGATACCCACCATACATAGCGTAACTATGGTCAGTGGAATATTCAGGATTAACATACTGACAAACACACTCACAATTGTAATCACACTGCTGATCAGCTGCGGGATACTCTGACTGATCATCTGCCGGATCGTATCAATATCATTCGTATAGACAGACATGATATCACCATGCGCATGTGTATCAAAGTAGCGGATCGGAAGCTTTTCCATATGGGCAAACAATTCATTTCGCAGATTCCGGAGTGTTCCCTGTGTCACATTTACCATGATCCGATTATATGAATAGGTTGCAAGCACACCGATTGCATAGAACGCTGCCACTTTTACAATTGCATGGGCAAGCGGCGAAAAATCCGGATGATCCGTAAGAAGAAATGGAGTAATATATTCATCGATCAGATTTTTGGTAAACATGGTTCCCTGTACATTGGCTATAACACTGAGAATAATCAGGAGCACAACAGATATACACCGGAATTTATAATACTGAAGTACATACTTCATCAAACGTACAAACAATTTCCCAGGATTTTTCACCTGCGATTTCACACCTCGGGGTGTACGATTCATCGGTCCTGCCATAATTACTCACCTTCCTTCTCATCAAAATCTCCACCGCCCCTGGTCTGTGATTCATAGACCTCACGGTAGATCTCATTGTGTTCCAGTAACTCCTCATGTGTTCCGAATCCATTGATTCTGCCTTCTTCCATTACAATAATGCGGTCTGCATACTGAACACTGGAGATTCTCTGCGCAATGATCAGCTTGGTCGTATCCGGGATCTCTTCCCTGAATGCTTTTCGAATCTTTGCATCCGTCGCCGTATCAACTGCACTGGTACTGTCATCCAGGATCAGGATCTTCGGTTTTTTCAAAAGTGCTCTCGCAATACAGAGTCTCTGCTTCTGTCCTCCGGAGACATTGGTTCCTCCCTGCTCGATATGTGTATCATATCCATCCGGGAACCTCCGGATAAATTCATCTGCACAGGCCAGCCTGCAGGCTCTCATACA
This sequence comes from Dorea sp., assembly GCA_016295505.1. Taxonomy (GTDB): domain Bacteria; phylum Bacillota; class Clostridia; order Lachnospirales; family Lachnospiraceae; genus Dorea_A. Next base: position 2,607 of record JAEDLC010000081.1, on the reverse strand, counting down.
CTCTTCATCCGTTGCATCCTTATCACCCCAGCGAAGATTATCGAGAATACTTCCTGAGAACAGTACATTGTTCTGCAGGACAACGGACACCTGATTGCGAAGTGCTTCCATATCATATTCTCTGACATCTTTTCCTCCCACCAGGACCGCTCCTTTTGTCACATCATATAACCTGCTGATCAGATTCACCAGACTTGTCTTGGCACTTCCGGTTCCACCGATAATTCCGATCGTCTCACCGGAAGAAATTGACAGATTAACATTCTTCAGCACCGGCTCTTCACTGTCTTTTTGATATGCAAAATCCACATCCCTGAATTCAATACTGCCATCAGCAACTTCCATAACCGGATGTTCCGGATTGGTAAGATCGCAAGTCTCATTCAACACCTCTGAGATTCGACGTACGCTTGCAATACTCATGGTGATCATGACAAATACCATGGACATCATCATCAGACTCATCAGAATATTCATACAATATGTAAGCAGACTCATTAATTCTCCGGTCGTCAGTGTAGAAGCTGTGATCATCTTCGCTCCGATCCAGCTGATCAGAAGGATACAGCTGTACACGGTAAACTGCATCAGTGGTGCATTGTATACGAGATTCGTCTCTGCCTTCACAAAGATGCGATAGATATTCTCACTGGCCTTCTGAAACTTCGTAGTCTCCTGTTCTTCCCTGACATAGGCCTTTACCACACGAATGGCTGACACATTTTCCTGTACCGACGCGTTCAGATCATCATATTTTGGAAATGCCTGCTGAAAATACCTGGATGCATTCCACATAATCGTAAATAAGATGGTTCCCAGTACGATGACTGCAATCAGATAGATCATCGCCAGCCTTCTGTTAATCGTAAATGCCATAAACATGGCACAGATCAGACTTGCCGGCGCTCTGGTAAACATACGCAGGATCATCTGATATGCATTCTGGACATTCGTTACATCTGTCGTCAGACGTGTGACCAGACCTGCTGTACTGAATTTATCAATATTCGAAAATGAAAAGGTCTGGATGTGATTAAACATTGCCTCTCTTAGATTTTTTGCCAGACCTGCCGATGCTTTTGCACCGAACTTTCCTCCCATCGCTCCTGCAAATAATCCAACTGTGGCAGCTACGATCATAATCCCGCCGATCCTGTAAATATGACCAAGATCTCCTGCATTTACTCCATCGTCAATGATAGACGCCATAAGATAGGGAATAATCATCTCCATAATTACTTCCAGAATCATAAACATCGGTGTTACTACAGATGCCCTTTTATACTCTTTCACTTCATTTAAAATCGCTCTAATCATCAGGTTCCTCCTTCCCTTCGCCTTTCCCTGTATATTTCTCAACATTATCTGTAATTTTACGGATCACCTCATAAAATACCCGAAGCTCCTCCTCAGATATCCCATCAGTCAGTTCCTCTTCAATATGATCAATCATTTTTTCGATGGTTTCATGGCTTTCGATACCTTTTTCAGTCAGAAGCACCTTTTTCAGTCTTGCATCCGCTGCGACTGACTCACGCCTTACATATCCCTTTTTCTCCATCAGCTGAATCAGATTAGTCACCGTAGATCTTCTCACAGAGAACATCTTCTCTATATCCTTCTGATATACATCTTTCTCTCTGTTGTGATATAGATATCGTATGATCCATCCATGCATCATTGTAACCTCATCCAGTCCTGCCTCCTTTACACGCATCGTCAGATTTCTGGAAAGCTTACGGTCTAATCTGTGAATATCCGGTCCGATTCTTTTATCTTCCAGTTTCATATCTCATCCTCTTTTCTCATCTTTCATCTATTACTCTTCTCAAATTGTTAGTAATCGAATTGTTAGCTTCCAAACATATTCTATCATGATATTATTGTCTGTCAAGTAACATATGATAAAAACGTTCTCTCAATTACAGATCCAAGAAAAAAATCACTTGTCATATAGTTTTAAAAACTATATAATAGTATCATTGAGGTGATTCTATGACAATTGATACAAAAGACTTACTGAACAGCATATTATCCAGCATCTCCCGAATTGAATATGTGAAACCGAATGATATTCCAAATATAGAACTTTATATGGATCAGGTAACTACTTTTATGGAAAAAGAGCTCAGTTCTACCAAACGTTATGAGGAAGATAAGATTCTGACCAAGACCATGATCAACAATTATGCAAAAAATAATCTTCTTCCGCCTCCGGTAAAGAAAAAGTATTCGAAAGAACATGTTCTGGTCATGATATTTATCTATTATTTTAAGAATTTTCTTTCTATAAAAGATATCGAAACCATGCTGGATCCTATTACTAAAAAGTATTTTGATAACGAAAAGGATTTTTCTATCACATCTATCTATGAAGAGGTGTGTGAACTTGAGAAATCCAGAATTCCTGAATTTCAAAAAGAAATTATCCGTTCCTACAATTCTGCGCACAAATGTTTTGAAGATGCTCCGGAGGAAGAACGTGATGAACTTCAGCTCTTTGCATTTATCTGCAATCTGAGTTTTGATATCTATGTAAAAAAACAGATCGTGGAAAAGCTGCTGGACAGTCAGCTTGCATCCTCTGATACGGATAATAACGGCAAA
>JAEDLC010000080.1 GCA_016295505.1 Dorea sp. | reverse complement strand
CCCACAAATACAGGAAACCCTGTCTTCTGCGAGTATTCTGCCGCATATTCTTTCAGCCCCATACTGTCATGATCCGTAATACACACCGCGCCAAGCCCTTTTTGCTTCGCAATCTGTACGATCTCATCCAGCTGCAGAAAACTGTCTTTTGAATATGTCATCTCATGCATATGCATATCAATAAACATCCTGTCATGCTCCTTTTCTTTTTTGCGTTTCGACTACATAATCTGTACATTCTTTCTTACATTATAGTAATTTCATTAGTCTTCATCAAATAGAGAATTTTAATGACAGGTATATTTTTATAGACACTATCTATTAGTCTTTCTGATATATTTCTTATAATCTCTTTTCAAAATTACCGTCTACCGAACACCCTTCCGTAAATATCATAAATGCATTCGGATCGATGCTGTGCACGATCTGACGGATCTGATTCACCTCATACTTGGAAATCATTACAAACAGAATGTAAGACGTCTTATTTGTATATGCCCCTTCTCCGTCCCAATTGGTAACACCTCTTCCTGTCTGTTCCATGATTGCTTTCGAGATGCCCGTTTTTTTCGTAAATATCATCACACTGGTATTGATATTCTGGATATGTACACGATCAATTGCCATCGCAAGAACCGTCGTATAGATCAGCGAATAGATAACGATCTCTACATTAAACATAAACAGACAGATGGCATACACACAGACATTCATCAGAATGTTGATCTTTCCGACACTGACATTCGGATACCGCTTCGAACAGCAGAGTCCGATAATATCCTGTCCGCCGCTGGAACTTCTGCCTCGCAGAATCAACCCCGTTCCCGTTCCCGCAACGATACCTCCCACAATACATGCAGTCAGATAGTCCTCGATCACCGGAGCCGGCGGTACCGGAACAAGCGTAAGGAACAGACTCTGAACCCCGACCGTAATCAGTGTTTTGACTGCAAATGTCTTTCCCATGATCCGAAGTCCCATATAAAGCAGCGGAACATTGATCAGAAAGTAGATGATACCTGCCAGATCCACACCGGAAGGAATGGGAACATGAAGAAAGCTTACAACAAATGTACGGAGCAGCTGGGATACTCCCATGAATCCTCCATTGTAAAGTCCAAGAGGTGTAATGATCAGATTCACTCCCATCGCAAACAACAGACTGCCTCCCACCGCATATGCAGCCTGTACCAGTCCTGCTTTTCTTTTTCCGCTCAGTTTACTCAACATTTTCCTTCTCCTTTAAATAAGATTATACAAAAAAGAAACCCGGAAATTAATCCAGGCCCTGCAGAACCTGACCGTCCTGCTGATTTTCTTTTTTATTCTCTGCACTTTCATTTAACTCTTCTTGTTGTTCCAGACATTCACGGATTGCTTCATTCAATGACAGCATCTTTTCATCCAGCGTTGAAACCATATCCGCACATTCTTTCAAGTCCCGGCTGATATATTCCGGTGCATTCCCCTCAAACTTATAATATATTTTATGTTCCAGACTCGCCCAGAAATCCATTGCGATCGTCCGTATCTGAATCTCGACTTTCGTATCCACCACACTGTCCGAGAGAAAGATCGGAACGGATACGAGCATATGATAGCTCTTATATCCGCTTGCCTTCGGATTCTTAATGTAATCTTTGATCGATAATACCTTCAGATCACTCTGGTTTCCGATCATCTCCGCCAGTCGATAAATATCGGATGTAAATGAACAGATCAGTCTGACACCTGCGATATCATTTACATATTTTACCATGTTCTCGATTGAGATCTCATAACCATATTTGCGAAGCTTCTTTACGATGCTTTCCGGTGTTTTCACACGTGTTTTAATATGCTCAATCGGATTATACTGATGTACATGCTGAAATTCATCATTCAGTATCTCAAGCTTTGTCCCCACTTCCTTGATCGCTGAATTATAAAGAAACATGATCGTCTTCCAGCTGTCCACATCTTCATAATTTTTGATTGCATTTTCCATATAATGTTTTTCTCTCCTCTCTTACCGAAGAGTTAAACAAGTACTATATATAGTATATCATATGGTCATGCCATTGTCATGGTTTTCACACTTATTTAATAAAAGTCATCCTTCCTGCATCCGTGGTCAGAATTCAATTCCTTCTCTGGCAAGCTTTCCCTTGTCATACGGATGCTTTACCTTCATCATCATCGTTGCGTAATCTGCCAGATCCAGAAGTTCCTGCGATACAACATGACCGGTCAGGACCACCTCCAGCCCTCGTGGCTTGTGCTGCAGAAAACTCATCATCTTCTCTTCGCTCAATACATTCAGCTGAATCGCACACAACGCCTCATCCAGTACAAGCATGTCAAACGGTGAACAGAACTTGATGATCTCATCAAGCGCTTTATTATTGTAATGGCGAAGCTCGGCCTTTTCATCCCCGTTCATCCGGCTTACAAACTTAACCGGCTCACGCCCCGGAAGGCAGGTAATCCCCGGTATCTGTTCAAGTATCTTGCGCTCGTTGGAAGAATTATCCTTCAAAAACTGAAACACCAGTACCTGTAGCCCATATCCCGCGGCACGGATTGCCTGTCCCATCGCAGCCGTTGTCTTTCCTTTTCCGTCCCCGTAATACATATGTATTCTTCCTGTACCCTGCATATTGTATCCCCTGCTTTCTTTGTGTTGAAATGCTGTCTGATACATTCTATGATAGCAGATTTTCTCTTAGAATTCCAGTTTCATATCACCAAACTTAATCCACCCTTTCTTTCTCATAAATTCTGAGATTACAAGGGTCACAACTGCCGGAAGAATCACCTGAATCAGAAGGATCTTGCCCAGCACAACCGCAGCAGCTTCTGTCTGTATCATCGTCTGCCAGGTCATGATCTGTCCAACCAGACCGGCCGTTCCCATTCCGGATCCGGTTGCATTGTTCGTCATATGGAGCGCCAGCGTTCCGACCGGGCCCAGAATCGCACTGGACAGAATCACCGGAAGCCAGATAATCGGCTTCTTTACAATGTTCGGTACCTGAAGCATGGAAGTTCCGATTCCCTGTGCCAGAAGTCCTCCGATCTTATTCTCACGATAGCTTGCCACCGCGAACCCAACCATATTGCAGCAGCAACCTACCGTTGCCGCACCTGCTGCCAGTCCGGAAAGATTCAAAATGATTCCAAGTGCCGCTGAACTGATCGGAAGTGTCAGGATCATACCCATCAGTACAGACACTACAATTCCCATCAGGAATGGCTGCTGTTCAGTTCCCCAGTTGATCAGTGAACCAAGCCAGGTCATAAATCCGGAGATCGGAGGTCCGATCAGCAGTCCCACTGCCGCTCCTGTTCCGATTGTAACAATCGGTGTCACCAGAATATCCACCTTGGTTTTTCCGGACACCATATGGCCAAAAAAGATTCCGGTATATGCCGCAATAAATGCTCCCAGAGGTTCCCCCGGTCCTGCATACACCATTGCACCATCGACCAGAAGTGTTCCGGCAAGTACGTGACTTGCAAATGCACCGATCATTCCGGCTGTTGCTGCAGACACGACCACAAGAGGTGCCTCTTTAAACTTATATGCCACAGCCACACCGATACCTGCTCCTGTAAGAGATGCAGCAATCTTACCTGTCACATAGATCAGATCTCCCACATTTCCACCAAGCAACGTTCCGATCTGCTGAATAATCGTTCCGATAATCAGTGTTGCAAAGAGCCCATGGGCCATTGCACTCAATCCTTCAATAAATATGCGATCCAACACTTTTTTAAACTTTTCCATATTCATTCTCCTCATTTCATATTCAGACTATTGCACTGCTGTCACCAGAGCACAAAACTCTCATCTGTTATTTACATATGTCTTGTCACATGTGGAGAGTTTATCACAGAACACAGGGAAAAACAAGATACTCTTATAATTCCCGGATTCATTCTTTACTTCCCGCCTGAAATCCGCTATACTTTGAACTATTATATGATACAGGCCAATCACTTTTCTGTACTGTTCAAAAGGAGATATGCATATGTTCCGTTTATGGGGAAAAGAATGGAAAGACAACAGAATGGTCCGTGATACCGTCATATGTAATGATACGGACGATACCCGGACCCATAAAATATTCCACTCACTGGATGAGATCTGTTATGAATTTGACTTAAGTAAGCCCATCTGGCTTGATTCCAATATTGATGAATTCCGCCGTCACGACAAAACCCGTTTTTATCAGGACAATTTTGTGGATTCCATAGATATTGACTATCTTGAGATCCAGATTATTGAAGAATGATCCGGATCTCTCTTATTCATTACGAATTGCCGCAAGCGGACTGAGTTTCATCGCCCGTTTTGCCGGGAAATATCCCGCCGCAACACCGACCAGCACCGCAAATCCAAGTGCGAGAAGCACCAGCCACCATGGAATATAGGAAATATTGCCGTCAAATCCCATTGCGGCTCCATGTCCGGTTACAAAATTAACTACTGCAGACATCAGAAAGCTTAAAATATTTCCGGCAATTCCGCCAAGGAATCCGATGAAGGCTGCTTCCAGAAGAAACATCTGGCGTATATTTTTGAGACTGCATCCCAATACCTTCATGACACCAATCTCTTTTGTCCTTTCATAGATGGACATCATCATCGTATTGGCGATTCCAATGGCTGCTACAAGAAGCGACACCGCTCCGATTCCTCCAAGTACTGCCTGAACGATCGCAAACTGACTCTTCATACTGTCCAGATATTCAGCATTTGTTTCTACGTTATATCCCATTTCTCTGATAGAGGCAGCCACCTCATCCACATGGTTGATATCATCCACCTTCACCTGAGCCGAAGAATAATAAAATTCCCTATACGGCTTTCCGGATTTGGTCATCGGCTGTCCCGGAATGGTTCTTCCTGAATATTCCTTTTTCAAAACCTGTTTCAATGTGTCCAGATCACAGTATACATAATAATAATATGAATTATAATCTTCCGGGCCGCCTTCAACAACACCACTGGCCGTTACCACATGTTTTGTTGCAGGTTTGGTTATCTCGCTTCCATCTGAGGAAGATATGTCACCTCCCATGCTTTGATTCTGACTGTTATAATAAGCGTCCTGATCCGTGATCAGGAACAGAGAATCCCTCGCCAGGTCAATGTCCGGAAGTTCTCCGGTATCATAATAGCCTTCATTTGAATTTTTCTCATAAAAATTCGTGATAATTCCGTTACCGTAAAGCAGTTCCAGATGTCCGCTGTTCGTCTTCGGAAGAGCCCCCTCTGCCAGCGGGATATTCATTGCCTGCAGAGCTTCCGGTGTCATTCCTACCAACTGCGCCCATCCTTCATATTGCCCCTTCAGAAGCAGCACAGACATCTCATAGACCGGAGATGCCAGGGTAACATGTTCCATCTCTGACAGTTTCCCGATCAGTTTATCGTCCACATATTTGGATGATTCCTCCTCGCCTTCCCCATAGTACATCATCGATTCTCCAACGCTTGCACCGGTCACACGAATGGTATTCAGACCGCCCGACTGTTCCACCTCCCGATAGAGTGCCTGCTGCATTCCAAGTCCCAGAGAGATCATGACTACAATGGAAGCTGTTCCGATCAACACACCAAGAACCGTCAGAAAGGTCCGAAGCTTTCTCCTTCGCAGATTGCTAACGCTCATCCTCAGAAGATCGTTCCAACTCATTCAGCAATTCCTCCTCTTCCCCCTGCGCCTGTTTCTTTTGTTTCCTTTTTCTCCATATCACCACTGCCGCAATCGCAATTGCAATCAACAGAACTACGATCACCGGAACCACCGGGAAGCCGCCCTGGCTTTCTTCTCCCATGTCAGAGGGCATCATCTCTTCTTCCATCTGTTCTGTTACTTCAAGCTGGAGTTCCTGTTCAGACTTGGATACATTTCCAGACTCATCCTCATAACTCAATGTCATGGTAACCCTGGCCGGTCCTTCCGTCGCCTGTTTCCCTTCCAGCATGGCATCAATCTGTGCAGTGGAACCGGACTCCACATTTCCGACAAATACTTCTTCCTTTTCAATACACGATCCTTCAAAAACAGCTTTTACATTGTATAGTTTAATCCGTCCGAGATTATACAGGCTGCACATCACATTGGCTTCTTCTCCGACCTCGATGCACTCCGGACTGATCTCAAAATCACTGAATTCAAACCGTGCATCCTGCTTGACCGGAATCGATATACTGGAGGAAGATTCAATCTGAGCTGCATATGCATCTTCATACTTCATACTCAGTTCAATGCTGTACGGCTTCTGAAGGAGATCTGATTTTGCATTCAGCTGGATGGAGATATCTGCCGTTCCATTCGCAGGAATTCCCTCCAGATAGATCGTACTGGAACCGGATGCCGGCAAAAAGGCCGGCGATGCCGTCTGCTCATCAGCACCTTCCGTCGGTGCCATCAGGTCAAATAACATATTGCGTACTCTGGTGGTTTTTGATGTGTTTTTCAGATGGATCGTAAGCTTGAAGTTCGTGCCTGCCTTTACTTCTGCAGGATCCGTCGTAAATCCCGTTACGATGACTCTTGGAACCGAACCGTCTCCGGATGCTCCTCCGCCTCCACTGTAGGAGACGCCTCCATTGCTGTATCCGCCCGCTTCCACCAGTGCATCTTCTCCGGACATCACGTTCTGGGTACCTTTTTCTTCCGTTTTTGTAGTCTCGTTCTTTTCTTCCGGCTTTGCAGTCGTATTTACATAAAATTTCTGTGATGTTTCTATCAGCGTTTCCTTTCCATCCTTTTTGGATATCGCTGATGCTACAAACTGAATCGTATATCTTTCTGTTTTGATATCTTCTCTCTGCGTAAACTCGAATGTCACATCTGCAGATTCTCCGGCCTTCAATGCGCCAAGTTCCTGCTGATAATCCTGCACCTCCGTCTTAAACGGCCAGTCATCGTTCTTATCCCCCAGCTGTGGGCCAAGTACCACATTTTCCAGCTCCTCTGACGTCCGGTTCGTTACCGTAAGCGTCCATTTCTGTGTCTTTCCCGCCTGATAGGTAGGAACCTTATTCTCCTTTGACGTAATTGTGATATCCTGCGTTGCCGCAAAAGCCCCGGACGGTAGCACAGATACCGCAGCCAGTACTGCCACAATCATTCCTGCCATTCTTTTTTTCCATTTTCTTATCCGTTCTTTCCCGTTCATCTTCTATATACCCTCCCTTTTCTCATTCTCCCGGCGATCTTCTATCTTCAGAATCTTTCCGTCCATGATATGAAAAACCCTGTCTGCATAGGACGCCAGATGATTATCATGTGTTACCATTACCAAAGTCTTTTTTTGTTCCTTTACTACTCTCTGCATTAATCGCATTACATCTTCCGACGTGTGTGAATCAAGGTTTCCGGTCGGTTCATCCGCAAAGATAATTCCCGGATCAACCACCAGTGCTCTTGCAACTCCGACACGCTGCTGTTGTCCGCCGGACATCTGGTTCGGGAGATGATTTTTATGTTGCTTCAGATTCACCAGTTCCAGCATCTCTTCCGCTTTCTTCATCCGGATATTCCTGGGAATCCCCTGAAAACTTAAGGGAAGTGCCACATTTTCCTGTGCATTCATCGTTCCCATCAGATGAAATGACTGGAAGATAAATCCAACATTCTCTCTTCGAAACTTTACCAGCTGTTCTTCGTTCATTTTTTCAATATGCTGTCCTGTGATCAGGATCTCTCCCTTCGTTGGTTTTTCCAGACCTGCAAGCATATTGAGAAGTGTTGACTTTCCGGATCCGGAGGTTCCCACAATAGCACAGAACTCTCCTTCATAAATGTCAAAATCCACACCATCCAGAGCCCGGACTACTTCGTCACCAACTCGATATAATTTATACAGATTTCTGACTTCAATTACTTTTTTCATAGGTACCTCCTGTTGCCAAAAGCAAAAAATGAGAGTCATTACCCTCTGACATTACCAATATATCAGATAACTCTAAAGACTTCCGAGGAAAAGAATGAAGATTTTCTTAATATTGAATTTTCATAGCCAGAGTATTATAATATATACATGCAGATATAGTTCATCGGTAGAACGCCAGCTTCCCAAGCTGGAGAGGCGGGTTCGATTCCCGTTATCTGCTTAGAAAAGGCTAAGAATACCACAAACCGGTATTCTTAGCCTTTATTGATTCTTTATAAATGCCGCCTCAGCTTTATCCCAGTGTAAATGGCGGCTGATTCAATGGAAAGTTTTTATTATAATAGGGATCTCCTGCCTCCAGGACATCCTGCCATTTTCTCTGAAATTTACGAATTTCTCCTTCAAACCGTTTTATCTTT
>JAEDLC010000079.1 GCA_016295505.1 Dorea sp. | reverse complement strand
TTAAGAATTTTAAGGAGGTGTAACCTATGTCAATTTGTCCAAAGAATAAATCTTCAAAAGCAAGAAGAGACAAAAGAAGAGCAAACTGGAAAATGAGCGCACCAAACCTGGTAAAATGCAGCAAATGTGGTGAATTAATGATGCCTCACAGAGTTTGCAAAGCCTGCGGTTCTTACAACAAAAAAGAAATCATCCCACAGGACTAATTATGAAAATGTATTGAGAATAAGACCTGCCGAATGTTGGCAGGTCTTATTTTTTTAAAAATGTTGATTTTTGAGAAGATGTCTAGTAGAATGAACCTAGTAATGCTAGGAGGAATTAAGATGTCAGAAATTACAAAAATAGCATTGGACGCTATGGGCGGTGACAACGCTCCGGGCGAGATGGTAAAAGGCGCGATCGATGCACTTGGCCGCGAAAAAGATATCAAAGTATTTTTGGTTGGTAAGGAAGAAGTAGTAAATGCAGAATTGAGCCAATATACTTATGATAAAGAAAGAATTGAAGTGGTGAATGCAACGGAAGTGATTGAAACTGCGGAGCCTCCGGTGAATGCCATCCGGAAAAAGAAAGATTCATCGATTGTAGTCGGAATGAAGATGGTAAAGGAAGGGCGGGCGGATGCATTCGTATCTGCAGGAAGTTCCGGAGCCATTCTGGTTGGAGGTCAGGTCATTGTCGGAAGAATCAAGGGGGTGGAGAGACCACCGCTTGCACCGCTGATCCCTACAGAGAAAGGTGTCAGTCTTCTGATCGACTGCGGAGCCAACGTAGATGCGAGACCTTCACATCTGGTACAGTTTGCAAAGATGGGGTCCATATATATGGAACATGTACTTGGCATTCAGAACCCGAAGGTTGGAATTGTCAATATCGGGGCAGAAGAAGAGAAAGGAAATGCACTGGTGAAAGAGACATTTCCGCTTCTTAAAGAAGAAAAAGATATCAACTTTATCGGAAGTGTAGAGGCAAGAGAGATTCCGCATGGGCAGGCAGATGTTGTAGTCTGTGAAGCTTTTGCCGGAAATATCATTTTGAAATTATACGAAGGTGTCGGATCTGTATTGATCAGTAAAGTAAAATCCGGACTGATGACCAGTCTTCGCAGCAAGATCGGTGCACTTCTGATCAAGCCGGCTCTTCGGTCTACGCTGAAGTCTTTTGATGCAAGCGAATACGGCGGCGCACCTCTGCTTGGTCTGAATGGCCTGGTCGTAAAGACACACGGAAGTGCAAAAGCAAAAGAAGTAACCAATACGCTGATTCAGTGTGTGACATTCAAAAAACAGAAAATCAATGAAAAAATCAGAGAGAGTATTCAAGCGGAAGTAAAATCTGCTGAATAATATATTACTAACTATGAGAAAAGGAGAACGGGTTATGGAACTGGAAAAATTAAAGGAAATCATTGCAGATGTATTGAATGTGGATGCAGATGATATTACAGAGGACACAACATTTGTGGATGATCTGGGAGCTGACTCTCTGGACATCTTCCAGATTATTATGGGAATAGAAGAAACATTTGACATTGAAATTGATAATGACGATGCAGAAAATATTGCAACAGTAGGGGATGCTGTTGAACAGATCAAGAACGCAACAAATAACTAGGCAAAATACAAAGAAGAACGAAAGAGCCCGGTTGGGCTTTTTCGCTTTTCTGATTGTATAAGAAAGGCAAAACATGTAGATGGTGCATGGTATGGGAAAAGACTTAAAAATATTAGAAAAAAAAATCGGATATAAATTTCAGGATTTTCACTTACTCAAAAAAGCAATGATACACAGTTCATATGCAAATGAGATGCATCTTCCTAAGTATGAGTGCAATGAACGTCTGGAATTTCTGGGAGATGCTGTACTGGAATTGGTATCCAGTGAATTTTTATTTTATGATGATCATAAGATGCCGGAAGGAGAGCTTACAAAGACGCGGGCAAGTATGGTGTGTGAGCCGGCGCTGGCTTTTTGTGCCCGGGATCTTGAACTGGGCGGATATCTACTGCTCGGAAAGGGAGAAGAAGCAACCGGAGGACGTAAGAGAGAGTCGATTACATCAGATGCAATGGAAGCGCTGATCGGCGCAATATATATTGACGGTGGTTTTGCTAGTGCAAAAGAGTTTATTCATCGATTCATACTGCAGGATCTGGAAAATAAAAAGCTCTTTTACGATAGCAAGACTATCTTGCAGGAGATTGTTCAGGCACATTTCAAGGAGACAATCTCATACCGTCTGACGGGTGAAGAAGGACCGGATCACAACAAGTCTTTCCATGTGGCAGTGTTTATTGGAGAGACGGAATACGGAGTCGGTACCGGACGTACGAAAAAAGCGGCAGAACAGGATGCGGCATATCAGAGCATTTTGAAGCTGCATGCGCAGAATATAAAGTAGGTGTAGAATGTATTTAAAAAGCATAGAAGTGCAGGGATTTAAATCATTTGCCCATAAGATAAAATTCGACTTTCATAATGGAATTACCGGGATTGTGGGACCAAACGGAAGTGGAAAAAGTAATGTGGCAGATGCGGTAAGATGGGTACTGGGAGAACAGAGAATCAAGCAGTTAAGAGGCGGATCCATGCAGGATGTTATCTTCTCGGGGACGGAGAACCGTAAGCCTTTAAGCTATGCTTCTGTAGCGATTACTCTGGATAATTCTGATCACAAACTTCCGATTGAGTATGAAGAAGTTACGGTAGCGAGAAAGCTTTATCGTTCCGGGGAGAGTGAATATCTAATCAATGGAAGCCCCTGCAGATTAAAAGATGTAAATGAACTGTTCTATGATACGGGAATCGGAAAAGAAGGATACTCTATCATCGGACAGGGACAGATTGATAAGATCTTAAGTGGTAAACCGGAAGAACGCCGGGAGTTATTCGATGAGGCTGCCGGTATTGTGAAGTTCAAGCGCCGGAAGAGCATGTCTGTGAAAAAACTGGAAGAAGAGAGACAGAATCTTCTTCGTGTCAATGATATTCTGGCAGAGCTTGAAAAACAGGTCGGACCTCTGGAGCGGCAGGCAGAGACTGCAAAGGAATATCTTAAGAAAAAAGAGCAGCTGAAAACTTATGATATCAACATGTTCCTTCTGGAAACAGAAAGAATTCAGGATCAGATCCGAAGTGCAGAAGAGAAGCTTGACATCACCAAACAGGAACTGGCGGATACCAGTCGCCAATATGATGATATGAAAGCCGAATATGAGGCAATTGAAGAACAGGTTGACAGTATTGATGCGCTGATCGAAAAGTCAAAAAGTCAGCTCAATGAGACCACGATTTTAAAACAGCAGCTTCAGAATCAGATCGAACTTCTGAAAGAGCAGATTCACAGTTCCCGCATGAATGATGAACATTATGACCAGCGTGCGAGAACCATTGATTCTGAGATACGCGTGAGGGAAGGCCAGCTCGATAACCTGCAGGGTGAACAGAGAACGATCCGCAGGAAGATGGAAGAACATCTTCAGAAAGAGAATCAGGCGAAGGAAGCGTTGATTGATGTACAAACTAGGATTGCAGGTATTACAGATTCCGTCGATCAGAAAAAGAATGACATCATGGAAATTCTGAATAATCGGGCTTCTACCAAGGCAAAGATTCAGAAATATGATACCATGCTGGAGCAGATTCAGGTTCGTCGGGCACAGATCAGCCGTCAGATCATCGAAACTGAAAGTGATGCAGACAGGGAGAATGAAGAACTGACAAGATATCGTCAGGAATTAAAGGAAGTGTCTTCCAGAATCATCGCATTAACAGAACAGAATTCACAGTATGAAGAGAAGATAAAGAAACTGCAGGAGATCATATCTAAGCAGACAGAGCAGTTCCGTCTGGGGCAGACTGCCTATCACAGGGAGCAGTCCAGACTGGATTCGCTGAAGAACATCACCGAGCGATATGACGGATACGGAAACAGTATCCGCAAGGTCATGGATAATAAAGACCGTGAAAAAGGTCTTCTGGGTGTTGTTGCTGATATTATAAAAGTTTCCAGAGAGTATGAGATTGCAGTTGAGACCGCTTTGGGCGGAAATATACAGAATATTGTAACCGCGGATGAAGATACCGCTAAACGTATGATTCAGTTTCTGAAGAAGAATAAATATGGACGTGCGACATTCCTTCCGCTGACATCCATCCGGGCGAATGCCGGAATCAGTCATCCGGAAGCTTTGAAAGAGACCGGAGTGATCGGAGCCGCCAATCAGCTGGTAAAAGTCGAAGAAAAGTATCAGATTCTTGCGGATTATCTTCTGGGGCGTACGCTGGTGGTGGATCATATTGATCACGGAACTGCAATTGCAAGAAAATATCATCAGACGATCCGGATTGTAACGCTGGAAGGCGAGCTGATCAACCCGGGCGGTTCCATGACAGGAGGAGCATTTAAAAATACCAGTAACCTTCTGAGCAGACGACGGGAGATTGAGGAGTTTGAAAAAACAGTCCGTAAGCTGAAGCAGGAAATGGATGAGATGGAAGCTTCCACAGAGAAACTTCGGAAAGAGCGTGCAGGGTATTATGAAAAGATAGATGGAATCAGCAGTGAATTACAGAAGGCGTATGTGATTCAGAATACGGCAAAGATGAATGCGGATCAGGCGGAGTCCAGAATCAGAAATGCAAAAGATACAGAGCGGAATCTGAAAGAAGAAGATGAAAAACTGATTGCGCAGATTGCCGATATCATGGATAATCAGGAATCGATCAATGTAGAACTGGATACTTCGGAAAGTCTTGAGAAGGAACTGACGAAAAAGATTCAGGATGAGCAGAAACTGCTGGATGCAGAGCACGAGGAAGAAACAAAACGGATAAAAGCGGCAGAAGAGATTCATCTGATCTACGCGAATCTGGAACAAAAATATAATTTCGTCGTAGAAAATATGACTCGTATTCGTGAAGAAAATGAGAAGTTTCATGCAGAGCTTGAAAAGCTGGAAGAAAATAAAGGTGATACTTCCAGAGAAATTGAAGAAAAGGAAGCACAGATCGCTGATCTGAGACAGACCATAGAGGATTCCAAAGATCTGTTTGATGAGATTCAGAAGGAGATCGAGAAATCCAGGAGGCAGCGTGAAGAACTGAATAATCAGCATAAAGTGTTCCTGCAAAAGAGAGAGGATCTTGCAAAGCACATGGCAGACCTCGATAAGGAAGCTTATCGTCTGGAAAGTCAGAAGACCGGATATGAGGAGGCCTCTGAAAAGCAGATCAATTATATGTGGGAAGAGTATGAGATCACCTACAATCATGCGAAAGAGCTAAGAGATGTGAATCTGACAGATCTTGCCAAAATGAGAAAACGTATTCAGGAGCTGAAGTCGGAGATACGTTCTCTGGGAAATGTCAATGTGAATGCAATCGAAGAGTATAAACAGGTTTCTGAGCGCTATGAATTTCTGAAAAATCAGCATGACGATCTTGTGGAGGCAGAGACAACACTGGAACAGATTATTGACGAACTTGACGATGCCATGCGCAAACAGTTTAAAGAGCAGTTTGCAATGATTGCAGAGGAGTTTGATGCAGTATTTAAAGAATTATTCGGTGGAGGCAAGGGAACGCTGGAACTGATGGAAGACGAGGATGTTCTGGATGCGGGAATCCGGATCATTGCACAGCCGCCGGGAAAGAAACTTCAGAATATGATGCAGCTCTCGGGAGGCGAAAAAGCACTTACGGCGATTGCCTTATTATTCGCAATTCAGAATCAGAAGCCATCGCCATTCTGTCTCCTGGATGAGATCGAGGCTGCACTGGATGATAATAATGTAGTCAGATTTGCACAGTATCTGCATAAACTGACGAAAAATACACAGTTTATTGTAATTACACACAGGCGCGGTACAATGACCGCGGCAGACAGACTGTATGGTATTACTATGCAGGAGAAAGGCGTGTCAACGCTGGTATCTGTCAGTCTTCTGGAAAATGAACTGGAACAATAGGAGGATGTCATGGCAGAAGAACAAAAAGAAAAGATGGGATTTTTCAGGAAACTGGTATCAGGACTCAGTAAGACAAGAGACAATATCGTTTCCGGAATGGACAGTATCTTTCATGGATTTTCACAGATCGATGATGATTTTTATGAAGAACTGGAAGAAGTTCTGATTATGGGAGATCTGGGAGTACAGGCAACCGATGATATTCTGGAAGATCTGAAGGCAAAGGTAAAAGAACAGCATATCAAAGAACCTGTTCAATGCAGAGAAATCTTGATTGAAAGTATTAAAGAACAGATGGATGTCGGAGAAACGGCATATGAGTTCGAAGAGAAGACGTCAGTGGTTATGGTGATCGGTGTCAACGGCGTTGGAAAGACAACGACGATCGGCAAGCTTGCAGGCAAACTTCGTGCCCAGGGAAAGAAGGTTGTTCTTGCGGCTGCAGATACCTTCCGTGCGGCTGCCGGAGAACAGCTGAAGGAATGGGCACATCGTGCCCAGGCTGATCTGATCGGAGGACAGGAAGGATCCGATCCGGCTTCCGTAGTATTTGATGCAGTGGCATCCGCAAAAGCAAAGCATGCGGACGTACTTCTGATTGATACGGCCGGAAGACTGCATAATAAAAAGAATCTGATGGAAGAACTTAAGAAAATGAATCGGATTATTGACAGAGAATATCCGGATGCACATCGGGAAACATTGGTGGTTCTTGATGCAACTACGGGACAGAATGCACTTCAGCAGGCGAAAGAATTCAATGAAGTGGCTGATATTACAGGAATTGTTCTGACCAAGATGGATGGAACCGCCAAGGGAGGTATTGCTGTCGCAATACAGGCAGAGCTTGGAATCCCTGTAAAATATATCGGTGTAGGTGAAACCATTGATGATCTGCAGAAGTTTGATTCGGATACTTTTGTAAATGCATTATTTAACGTGGAATAAAATGGTATATGATACGAGAAGAGGAGATATGAAGGATGTTGACATTAGAGAAGTTTGAACAGGCAAGTGAAATGGTGAAAAACGTTACACTTCCGACCAAGCTGGTATACAGTGAATATCTGAGCCAGCAGACCGGCGGCAAGATCTATCTGAAGCCGGAAAACATGCAGTATACAGGAGCATATAAAGTAAGAGGATCCTATTATAAGATCAGCACTATGACAGAAGAAGAGAGAGAAAAGGGGCTCATCGCGGCTTCTGCAGGAAATCATGCACAGGGTGTTGCATACGCTGCACAGAAATTCGGATGTAAGGCAACGATTGTTATGCCAACGGTTACTCCGCTGATTAAAGTGAATCGTACGAAGAATTACGGAGCAGAGGTTATTCTCCATGGAGATGTCTATGATGATGCCTGCGCATATGCACAAAAGCTTGCACAAGATAGAGGATGTACTTTTGTGCATCCGTTTGACGATCTGGATATTGCGACGGGACAGGGAACGATCGCAATGGAGATTGTACAGGAACTTCCTACTGTAGACTATATATTTGTACCTGTTGGCGGCGGTGGACTGGTAACGGGTGTATCCACGCTTGCCAAGATGCTGAATCCAAAGATCAAAGTTATAGGAGTGGAACCGGCTGCTGCAGCAAGTATGACAGCGGCTCTTCAGATGGGAGAGCCGGTTACGCTGGAAAGTGCCAATACGATTGCCGATGGTACTGCCGTAAAACGTGTGGGAGAAAAGATCTTTCCGTACGCACAGGAGAACATTGACCAGGTTCTTACGGTAGAGGACGATGAACTGATCGGTGCATTCCTGGATATGGTGGAGAATCATAAGATGGTCGTTGAAAATTCCGGCCTTCTCACGGTTGCCGCTTTGAAACAGATGGATCTGAAAGGAAAAAAGGCAGTCGCTATATTAAGCGGCGGAAATATGGATGTCATCACGATGTCGTCTATTGTTCAGCACGGACTGATTCAGAGAGACCGTATCTTTTCTGTATCCGTACTGCTTCCGGATAAAGCAGGTGAGCTTGTGCGTGTAGCAACAACGATTGCAAATGCAAATGGCAATGTTATTAAACTTGAACATAACCAGTTTGTCAGCACCAATCGTAATGCCGCAGTGGAGCTTCGTATTACAATGGAAGCATTTGGTACGGAGCACAAGCATCAGATCTTAAATGCACTGGAAGAGGGCGGATTCCGTCCGAGAGAAATCGGCGCAAAACTATATTAATAACATATTGACAAAAGGGTCATGATTTTCATCGAGGGTTATGAAAGTCATGACCTCTTTCTATTTTCTGTAAAAAAACGTATTGACACTGAATGTATAATTGTATACAATTATACATGTTTAGTTTAGTGCTTTATCTTACTAAAATATTGGAAAGCGAGCGAGTAAAATGGAAAATAGAAAAGTATATCTGAATGAACATACGAATTTATTACA
>JAEDLC010000078.1 GCA_016295505.1 Dorea sp. | reverse complement strand
TTCTGCAAACAGCAAAAGAAGATTGTAAAACATCTTTTCAGACATCTTACAATCCTCTTAATTCTATCCAATATAATCACAGATTATTTATCTACACCTTCTGTCTCGATGATGAATCTAGTGCTTCCCTTCATGCCGTCTCTGATTCCGGCAAATGACTGATAGTCCTGCCCCAGCTTTGTCATTGCTTCCAGTCTTGCCGTTACATTCCGGATATCTCCGTGAAAGATACCTGTCAGCTGATCGATGCCGGAAGTTTTGAATTCTGCCATGCCTTCTGCAAGTGCCAGATTCCCTTCTGCAAGTGCCCCTGCTCCATCTGACAGCTTGCCTGCGCCGGATGCCACCTGGGAAGCACCGGATGAAAGCTTTTGTACTCCACCGACAAGCTGCATGCTGCCATCCTTCAATGCTGCCGAACCGGATCTTAAGCTTTCACTGTTCTGATTCAATTGCTCTGTTCCCTGCTTGAGTGCGGCTGTTCCCTGACAAAGACTGTCTGTTCCCTGTACCAATGCATCGCTTCCTGCATAGAGCTGATTCAGACCCTGTTGAAGTGCCAGCGTTCCTTCGCTCAATGTTCCGATTCCCGAAGAAAGACGCTGTGCTCCCGGGAGCAGTTGTGCATCGACATTACTTTTGATCTGTTGTTTCACTGCATCTGCTGTGGTATTCATCGTATTCGTAAACTGCTGCATAAGCACATCGGCATATCCTGCGCTCAGATTGCTGACATACATCTGCTTTGCCTCTATACTTGGAAATGCCTCTTCCGGCATGGCATCTGCTGCTGTCTGTGCCATCTGTTCGGCCATGCCTGTGATCATGACTTTCTGCTCCTCTGTCAGACTTATGGAAGATGCACTTCCCAGGCTGTCACTTAACTGCTGTACTCCTGCACTCAGTGCATTGGCGCCTGCAACTGCTCCACTTTCCTCATCGGTATATCCTGCTGCCAGCTGATCTGCTCCGTCTTTTGCCGCCTTGATTCCTGCCTGTGCGCCCGCTGCTCCGGCCTTCAGAGCATCCGCTCCGGCTTTCAGTTCCTGACTTCCCTTCGCCAGCGTTCCCACACCATCTGTATAGGCAGATACTCCGTTCGCCAGAGCACTGACGCCGCCGATCAGAGAACCACTTTTCTCATTCAGTGTATGGATGCCATCCGCAAGTGCTTCAGTCCCATCCGCGAGTGTTCCGGATCCATCCGATAAGGCCCTTGCGCCATCCGATGCATCCCTGGAGCCGTCTACCAGCTGATCTGCGGCATTTTCCAGCTCCTCCACCGAGTCTTCCAGACTGTCAAAGTCTTTGACATCACTGAAGTCAAACTGATCCAGGATCTCACTGGATGCTACCGTAATCGTCGGTCCTACAGATGCATTTTCCACATCTGCCGTGATCGTAACACTGTCAGGAATCTCAAAGTCTGTCCCTTCCAGCTTCAGATTTTCCTCAAGTCCCGGAAATGCAATGCCGACAACAATGTTCTTATCTGCGTCGGATATGATCTTACCGTGATCTAGCGTAACATTCTGATATTCGTCCGTCGGAAGCATCAGAGCCGTCACCATGGTAAACGGTGTATACATCTCCTCCTGTTCCCCGTTCACATCCACCAACTGTTTTGCATTATTCTCATAATCAAAGGTGATCTCTACTTTTCCATCCTTTCCCTGAAGATCTTCCGGTGCGATCTCATTTCCATCCAGCTTATATGATATCTTTACTTCCACAGGCATCTCTTTCTCTGTCGTTCCCTGATAATAGATGTCCTTTCCATCGGCTTCCCAAGTAAGCTGTCCACTGCCGCTTTCCTGAAAGACTTCCTCACCCTTGATATTTTTAATATCTTTTAGTTCCGAAGTATCTTCAAAGGTTCCTTCTCCCGGATTCTTCAGCCACTCAGTAACCGTTGTGCTGTTTACGTTTCCGGAAGTATCCGCCTTTACATATACGGATTCATCCTTGTATACTTCTCCGGAATCAGTTGCCGTACTGTCTCCCAGTACCTTCTTTGCCGTTTCTTTTAGTTCCTCAACATCTTCTTTTTTATCCTCGGCCTTCACATTCAGGGAATTCTGACAGATACAGGTTCCGGTCATCGCGGCTGTCATCACTGCCGCCATGGATCCTGCAAACACTCTTTTTTTCATAATTTTTTTCATAGATATACCTCCTAAGCTTCTTTCTTTGGCAGAAAGTCTTTGCTTGTTTTTACAATGACTCTATCAAATACCATAAACATCGACGGAAGAACGAATATTACCACGATCATGCTGATCAGTGCTCCTCTTGCCATCAGAATGCAGAGCGAACTGATCATATCGATATTCGAATACAATCCGACACCAATCGTTGCAGCAAAGAAGCTGAATGCGCTGACGATGATCGACTGTGCGGAAAATTTATGTGCCGTTGTGATCGCATCGTATTTGCCCGCCCCGTGGTTTCTTTCCCTCTTATATCTCGTCGTCATCAGAATCGCATAATCAACCGTTGCACCGAGCTGAATGGTCCCGATGACGATGGACGCTACAAACGGAAGTTTCGTGCCGGTATAGAACGGAATTCCCATGTTGACAAAGATAGCAAATTCAATGATACCGACCAGGATAACCGGCAACGTTACCGACCGGAACAATATCAGAATGATCAGGAAGACGATTCCGATAGATACCGCACTTACCCGCTTAAAATCCGTATCCGTGATCGTGATCAGATCCTTTGTCAGAGGTCCTTCTCCCACCAGCATCGCGTTCTCATCATAGCGATCCAGGATCTCATCGATCTTTTCAATCTGCCGATTGACTTGATCTGACGCCACCTTGTATTCCGAATTGACCATGAGTAGCTGATACTGATCATTTTTCAGCATACTGCTGATCGAGTCCGGAATCATATCCGACGGAATTCCGGGGCCTACCAGTTCATCCAGTCCGAGAACCCATTTCACACCATCCACCTTATCAATCTCTTTGGTCATCCGGTTCACCTCATGCGCCGGCAGGGAGCTGTCTACCAGAATCATATGCGTGGTATTCATCTTGTAGTCTTCCTTTAATTTCGTATTGGCTATGACACTCGGAAGATCCTCAGGCAATGACTCATCCAGATTATAGTATACACTTGTATGATTATTGCCGTAGATTGCCGGGAACAGAAGTACCAGGAACAAGACGACATACACCAGATATTTTTTTGTCACTTTATCCGATATCTTACTGATATTCGGAAGTAACGGCCTGTGCTTCGTCTTTTCGATCAATTTATCGCAGCACAGGATCATGGACGGCAACACCGTAACACAGGTGATTACACCAAACATGACACCTTTTGCCATCACGATTCCAATATCTTTACCCAATGTAAAGCTCATGAAACAAAGTGCAATGAACCCGGCAATCGTCGTGACCGAACTGCCGATCACAGAGGAAAATGTCTGCGAGATCGCATGTGCCATTGCCCGCTCTTTATCTCCGTCATATCGCACCTGCTGCTCTTCATAGCTGTGCATCAGGAAAATGGAGTAATCCATCGTAACCCCAAGCTGCAGGACTGCGGCCAGCGCCTTTGTAATATAAGAGATCTCTCCAAAGAACACATTGCTGCCCAGGTTGTAGATAATTGCCATTCCGATACTGAGCAGAAAAAGAATCGGCACAAAGAAGGAATCCATGGTAAGCGCCAGCACCAGAACTGACAACAGAACTGCGATCAGCACATACAGAGGAGTCTCCTTTTCCGCAAGCTCCTTGGTATCCTGCACGATTGCCGACATTCCGCTTAAGAAGCACTGTTCTCCCGTCACCTTCCGGATCTGCGTAACGGCTTCCATGGTCTCATCGGAAGAGGTACCTCCTTCAAAGAACACCGCCATCATCGTACCCTGATCCGTATTGTATATATCATAGAGAGTATCCGGCAGCATACTCTGCGGAACCGAAACATCTGCGACAGAGTCATACCACATCACTTTCGCAACCCCGTCAACCTGCTCTACCTGTTCTTTTAATTTTGCAACATCCTTATCCTCCATACCGTCTACCATCAGCATGGAAAAAGCGCCGATTCCAAAGTCCTCCGTCATGATCTCCTGTCCCTGCATGGTTTCAATATCTTCCGGAAGATATGTCAGTACATCATAGTTGATTCTGGTGTGTACATATCCCCATACAGACGGAATCAGAAGTAAGACACTGAGTATCAGAATCGTTACTCTGTACTTTACGATTTTCTTTCCAAACTTCACCATAACTGTATGCTTCCTTTCATTTATGACCGTTAGTCATTTTTACTGTAAGCAATATACTACAAAAATGACCAATAGTCAATACTTTTTTTGACTATTGGTCATTTTTTCGTTATACTATTGTAAAATCCAGAAAAACATGGTAATCTGTCCACAACAGGAGACGATATATTATGGGAAAATTAGAAGAAAATAAGAAAAAAAAGAAAGAAGCTCTTTTTAACACGGCTTATCGACTGTTTACCACAAAGGGCATTCATGCAACTGCCATTTCAGACATCGTCAATGAAGCAGGTGTTGCCAAAGGAACATTCTATCTTTATTTTAAGGACAAGTATGATATCAAAAACAAACTGATCGCACACAAAACCAAGGAATTGTTCGATGCTGCCTGGAAGGCTCTGGACGCTTCCGGGAAAACAGGCCTGGAGGACCAGCTGGTCTTCATCATCGACTACATTCTCGATCTTCTGAAAAGTGACCTCCCGCTCCTGAATTTCATTTCCAAAAATCTGGTCATGGGAGCATTGAAAACGGCCTTCTGGTCTGAAGAGGAAGATTCCGACGAATCCTTTAATGACAGATATCTGGAAATGGTGCGTCAGGATCCTTATGAATACGAAGATGTGAATGTGATGCTGTTTACCATTGTGGAACTGGCAGGATCCACCTGCTATAACTCCATCCTGTACGGAGAACCGCTTCCAATTGAGGAGTACAAGCCATTTCTGTACCGGACTGTACGCCTGATCATTGCAAGTCACCGCGTCACCCCATCTGATCAGAAGTAATATCCGTTTGCAAAAGGACTGCCGCAAAACAGAGTTCAATCTCTCTTTTGCAGCAGTCCTTCTTTCTTATTTCTTATTTATTATTCCTTAATTTTCACTGCAGTTCCATATGCAAGAACTTCCGCCGCTCCCTGCATCAGGGAAGAAGATCCATAACGAATGTTGAGAACTGCGTCTGCGTTCAACGCTTCCGCCTCGTCCACCATGCGTTTAACCGCAATCTGCCGTGCTTCATTAAGCATTTCCGTATATCCGACAAGTTCTCCTCCTACAAGAGTTTTCATACCGGCCATAAAGTCCTTTCCGATATTTTTACTCATTACAACCGTTCCTTTTACCATTCCCAGATCTTCGATCTCTTTTCCCGGAATATAATCAATATTTAGAAGCTTCATACAACTCTCCTCCTTCAATTTCTTTCATTCGTTCTTTTAATGATAATATGATTCCTATGATGATCACCGCGGGAATTCCTCCCATGAGCAGAAACAACGGTACCGGCATGGGATCTTCGGCAATCCCCCAGGTACACCATGCGAAGATTCCGATCAGCACGAGCATCAGCAGGATCATGATACCACCTGCCAAAAATGCCTTTTTCTTTTTTGTGATCATGTCTGCCTGTTTTGCATTCACAAATGATACACCTCCTTTTTCCAGCTGTTCCATTTTTTCAAGATATACATCCGGCTTCAGATCTGTGTAATTCTCCCCCTGTTCTACCATATCATGGCACAGCTCTTTCATCTTCTCCAGATTCTTTTCTTCTCTTTCCAGTGTGATCAGGTGACGCTTCAGGCAATCCTCCAGTGGAAGATTGGCTTCTTCCATTCTCCGGATCTCACTGATTGGAACAGCGAGTTTGCGAAGAAGCTTGATCTTCTTCAGACATTCAATGTCCTGTTCCGAATACTCACGATATCGATTCGCCTCATTGCGGGACGGATTCAGAAGTCCCTGCTGTTCATAAAAACGAATATTTTTCTTCGTGATATCCACAAGCTGTTCCACCTCATTAATTCTCATTCCCTCACCTCCATGACATTACCCTACACCTTCCACAAAGAGGAAGGTCAAGGATTTGTTAAAAAATAATTTATTTTTTTCTGATACAAAAAAATCGCAGAAAATGAAACTTTTTTATTGCTCACTTTCTGCGGTTTCTCCTGTATTCTAATCGATCATCTCACGGATCGCACGCTCTGTCCCCTGCATGGATCCCTGTACCATCTCCGGTTTTCCGCCGCCTCTGCCTTCAAAAGCCGCATTCAGCTTCTTGCTTAACGGACGTACATCTTCAGTCCGGCTGCCGATCACATAACGGTATCCGACTTCATCTGATCCGGCAAATACCGCACAGATCTTTGCGCCCCGGTCAAGCAGAAGATTCATCATCTCTCTTGGAAGATTCCCGCTGAGGGAAGGATCGAATACAGCCGTAATCTCTTCCGCAATCACGATCTCTTTCGCCTGATAAGAAAGCAGCTTCTGCCGGAGAGTCGCACACTGGCTCTTAAGGCTTGCCTGCTCTTCTTTCAGATGTTCCACAGCCTCGGCAACTTCATATTCCTTTGCACACAGCATCGCTGAGATTGCTTTTGTACCTTCCTCTTTCTTTTCATAATCCCGGAGTGCTCTTCTTCCACACAGCATGGTGATACGTTCTCCGCCTTTATAATTGACCATATTCACCAGCTTGATCATGCCGATCTCTCCGGTCTTATTCACATGCGGTGCACAGCAGGCGCACACATCATATCCCGGAACGACAACGATGCGAACCTGTCCTTCAATCTCGATCTTGCTTCTGTATTCCATACCTGCAAGCTCTTCTTTCGACGGATACAGCACCTGAATCTCCAGATTCTGAAAAACAGCCTCATTGGCTTCTCTTTCAATCTCTCTTAATTCTTCCTTCGTAATCGGACCGTTAAAATCCATGGTACAGTAATCACTTCCCAGGTGAAATCCCACATTCTGATATCCGAACCTTTTATGCACCAGTCCGGATACGATGTGCTCTCCGGTGTGCTGCTGCATTTTTTCAAACCGTTCCTCCCAGCGGATCCGTCCGGTCACCTTCCTTCCGGCCTCCACAGGAGCGTCTGCCGTGTGATAGATCACGCCGTCCTTTTCATGGACATCGCTGATATTCACATCATCTAACATGCCGGTATCTGCATATTGCCCTCCGCCTTCCGGGAAAAAAGCAGTCTGGTCAAGTACGATCCGGTACTTCTCTTTGTATGGTTCACAGGACACAACCGTTGCCTGAAATTCTTTTCTGTGACTGTCCTGATAGTATAACTTTTCTGTCATCTTATTCTTACATCCTCTCCGGCGCCTCAAATCCCAGAACATCAATACATGCTTCCAGAACATTCTTTGTCACCTTCAGAAGTGCGATGTAACTCTTCTGCTTTTCCTCATCCTCTTCTGCAAGGATCCGTGTCTCATGATAAAACCGGTTAAATGCATTGGCAAGGTCATAGATATACGCACAGATCTTGTGTGGTGCCAGTTCTTCAAATGCCGTTTCCATCACTTCGTTATATTTTACCACTTCCAGCATCAGCGCTTTTTCGCTCTCACTTGTTGCTCCAGCAACCTTAAGCCCTTCCAGCTCATGTCCGGATGCCTGATATTTATTCAGAATCGACTTGATACGGACGATCGTATACAGAATATACGGTCCTGTATTGCCTTCAAACGAGGTAAAGCGGTCTACATCAAACACATAATCCTTAGATGCCTGGTTGGACAGATCCCCGTATTTGATTGCTGCCATGCCGACGATCTTTGCAGTTTCCTTTGCTTCCGCCTCTTCTACCGTACGGTTTTCATCGATCTTACGATACATCTCTTCAGTGATCTCCGCAATCAGGTTCTCCAGACGCATCACGCCGCCTTCTCTGGTCTTAAACGGTTTTCCGTCCTTTCCGTTCATCGTTCCGAATCCCAGGAACTTAAGACTCGTTTCTTCCGGAACGATCCCAGTCTTTTTTGCAGCACGGAATACCTGAACAAAGTGCAGTTCCTGGCGCTTGTCTACCACATATATGATTCGATCCGGACGATAGTCTTCCACCCTCTGTACCAGAGTTGCAAGATCCGTCGTTCCATACAAAGAAGCCCCGTCGGACTTCTGGATCATACATGGCGGAATCTCTTTTGTATCCGTCTCTTCCTGCACATCAATGACCAGTGCTCCCTGATCCTGATGCGCATATCCGTCTTTCTTCAGGCGTTCGATCATATCCGGGATATAGGCCTGTGCATCAGACTCTCCCTTCCACAGATCAAAATCTACATTCAGATTCGCATAATTCTTCTTCAGATCCGTCACAGACACATGCATGATAT
>JAEDLC010000077.1 GCA_016295505.1 Dorea sp. | reverse complement strand
TAGATTTTCCACATCCTGATGGTCCTACGAAGATGATAAATTCTTTATCTTCAATTTCAAGGTTGAAATCTTTAACTGCTTCAAATCCATTTGGATATGTTTTGTTAATGTGCTTCAGTGATAAACTTGCCATTGTTCCTGTTCCTCCTAATATAAAAAATTACGTATTAACGCTGTCTGTTTCGTTCTGTTATACAGTATATAAAAAAAGTTCAACCGGGGGTATGCCCAAGTTGAACAATTTTTTTTCAAATTTCTATACAAGTTGACCAAGACACTCTTGCGTGAACCAGCACTACTCCTCTAGCAGTGCCTGATAGATATCCCTTTTTCCTACCCCCCGGTCCTTCGCCACCTGCTTCATTGCCGTCTTTTTATCCATTCCCTGGCTCATATAATGCTCCATATGTGCGGGAATGCTCAACTCTTCCCATCCGGCCTTTTCTTCCCTGCGAATCGCTTCTCTGCTTTTTCCTTCTATAACCATCACGCATTCCCCTTTCGGCTCCTGCGTCTCATAATAGGCACACGCTTCTTCTATTGTTGTGGCATATACCGTTTCGTGCTTCTTGGTCAGTTCTCTGCAGATACTGATCCTGCGATCTCCGAGAACTTCTCTCAAAAGCAGAAGCGTTTTTCTGAGACGATGCGGTGCCTCATAGATCACCATCGTTCTTGTCTCATTTTTCAATTCATCAAGAATCGTCTGCCGTTCCTTTTTATCAGTCGGAAGAAATGCCTCAAATGCAAATCTCCTGGTAGGAAGGCCGGATATTGTAAGCGCAGTCACGCAGGCACATGCTCCAGGTACTGCTGTCACCGGCACGCCTGCCTCCTGACACATACTCACCAGTTCCTCTCCCGGATCAGAAATTCCCGGCATGCCGGCATCTGTAATCAGTGCAATATCCTGCCCCTCCAGCAGTCGCTCTACCAGCTTATGCCCTTTTTCAATCTTATTGTATTCGTGATAACTGGTCATCGGCGTCTTGATTTCAAAATGATTCAGCAGCTTAATGCTGTTGCGCGTATCTTCCGCTGCGATCAAATCCACTTCCTTTAATATCCGAACTGCACGAAACGTCATATCTTCCAGATTCCCGATTGGTGTCGCGCATAAATATAATGTACCCGTCGTAACATTTCTTCTTATCTGCATCTGTTCTTTATAAACTCCCTGTATATTTTCTCTTCATCATATTCCGGTGCATACTTATCTGCAATCCTGCAAACACTTTCAATGTAAGAAACATCTTCTTCCAACGCCTCTGCGATCCGATCTATCTGCTGCCCTTTCTGAAGTTTTTTGCAGATCAGAGAAAGTTTTCCACGCAATACACCTTCTTCTCTTCCTTCTTCTCTTCCCTCTTCTCTTCCCTCTTCCCAGATCATTTCCCCAAGTATTGTCATCCTGAATGCCTCCTTTACATCCTCTAATTCTTCTCGTTTCAAAAATTTTACTGCAAATGCATATATCACTGCACGAAATTTTTCAATTTCTTCTTTTGATATATTATCTTCTGCTTCCGCGTCTCTCAAAATCTGGCACACACGAAGTATTCGTTCTTTTTCCGAGGAACTTCCAGACATCAGTGGAGATAAAATCACCTGCACCAAATCCTTTTTCTCAACAATCTCGCCTCTTTGTTTTTTCTGGAATTAATTCCGAATCGGAACGATTATTTTTAGATACTGTAATTCCTGAGCATATGATTCCAGAAAGGAATACAGAGAAATTATAACATGGCGATAGCTTCTTATATACCGGCTATCTGTGTAACGTATAATAACAAAATGAACAGGCACAGTCAAGCACTGTCTATGGAAGTACAACATTTCAGAAGAAAAGCCCTACTGAAATGTTGTATACATCTTCAATAATTCTTCTGTATAGGTTCCGTCTTTGCGGTACACGATCAGCGGTGGTTCCACCTGCATTCTCGGATTGCCGCCTTTCATCCCCTCGATCAGAACCATGTTGGGTTCTTTATCCACATAGGGATACACAAGCCGCATGCGCTTCGGCTCAATTCCGTATGCACACATCTTCGCCATAATCTCCGGCAGACGGAACGGACGGTGTACCATGTAGAATCTCCCTTTTACTTTCAGTATCTTCGCGCTTTCTCTTAAGATATCATCTAATGTACACAGTACCTCATGCCGGGCAATATACAGAGCTTCATTCTGATTCTTCAATCCATGGTCTCCGATCATATACGGCGGATTTGTCGTAATGACCTCAAAAGAGGCCGCTCCGAATATAGAGGCTGCCTCTTTAATATCTCCCATAACGATATCGATCTTATCGTCCAGTTCATTATAGCTTACGCTTCTTCTTGCCATCTTCGCGCTTTCTTCCTGAATTTCCAGTCCTGTATAATGCAGACCCGGATTTTTCGCCTCAAGAAGAATCGGAAGAATTCCCGTCCCGGTGCCCAGATCCAGCGCTTTTTCACTCTTTTTTACTTTTGCAAATGAAGACAGCAGCACAGCATCCATACCAAAACAGAATCTCCCCGGACTTTGAATAATCTCATATCCTTTGATCTGCAGATCATCCAGACGTTCTTCTTCTTTCAGGTATATTTTTCTGTCTCTTCCGGACGTTCTATTCATCATCTAATTTTGACGCTCCATTCTTCTCCTCTAACGCCTTCAGTTCCTTGAGCTCTTCTTTTGTCAGTTTTACATCTTTTTTCTTTCTTCTGGACTTGAATTTAAGTTCAGAGGCCTTATATTCGCGGATTTCCTTTTCATCATTATCCAGCGTCACAATAACCTTGACCAGCTGACGCAGAACATTGACCGAATGAACATCCCCCTTAAGCCCTTCCGGAGTTGTTACATGATCACCGGTCGTAGGCAGATGACTGTTCAGTTCTTCATACGTCTCTTCCTCATTCGTCAGACAGCACATCAGTCTTCCGCATACACCTGATATCTTCGTCGGATTCAGAGACAGATTCTGTTCCTTGGCCATCTTGATCGATACCGGCGCAAATTCTGACAGATACGTATGGCAGCACAACGGGCGCCCGCAGATTCCGATTCCTCCACGGATCTTTGTCTCATCACGTACTCCGATCTGACGAAGTTCAATTCTGGTACGGAATACGCTCGCAAGATCCTTTACCAATTCACGGAAATCAATTCTTCCATCTGCCGTAAAGTAAAACAATACTTTATTATTGTCAAATGTATATTCTGCATCGATCAGTTTCATCTCCAGACCATGCTTGTGAATCTTTTCCAGACAGATCTTAAATGCTTCTTTCTCTTTTTCCCTGTTTTTTTCTTCCTTTTTCTCATCCTCTGCCGTAGCGATCCGGATGACTGATTTGAGCGGCGGTGTAATCCGTTCATCTTCCACATCCTTCGGGCCTGTAACAACAGAACCATATTCCACGCCTCTTGCAGTCTCTACGATTACTTTATCACCTGTCTTAATGTCCAGCTTTCCCGGAGCAAAGAAATAGATCTTGCCCGCAGGTCTGAATCTCACACCTATTACTCTTGTCATATGATTAATTCTCCTTTATCGTCAGGAACAGAAGCTCCATAACCAGGTCAAAGTTTACATTGGCCCTTAACCTGCTCTTTGCATTCTCAAGGCTCTTAAGGATCAGTTCAATTCCCTCATAGGAGCTCTTTCTTGCCTGTTCTTTAATATAAGTCATCTGGTCTTTAAACACGACTTTATCGACATCTTTTGTTGCTTTATATAACAGGACATCCCGATACCAGATCATAATGATATCCAGATAATCCACAATTTCTAATTTATACACTGTGATATTCTTTACGGCACTTACGATCTCACTCAATTCCATCTCATGAATATATTTCAGCAGCTGCACTGCTTCTTCTCTGATCTCATTGAAATGCTCGGAATTGGCAAGCATAATGGCACGCCCCATATTTCCCTGCGCAAATGCAGTGCACACATCCGCCTTATAATCCGGAATCTGAAGGTTCTCCATCAGATATTTTTTGATCAGCGTGTCCTTGATATTGCGAAGTTTCAGCATAACACACCTGGAATTGATCGTCGCAAGAAGCGTCTCCGCATTCTCTGTAAGCAGGAGAAATACCGCATACTCCGGCGGTTCCTCGATCGTTTTTAACAGCGCATTCTGTGCCTGTGGTGTCATCAGGTCTGCCTGCGGAATAATGTATACTTTATACGGCCCCTGATACGGCTTGATATCTACGGTATTATTCACCTGTGTACGAATATCATCTACACTGATACTGTTTGGCTTCTCATGCGTAACACGGATGATATCCGGATGATTGCCGCTCTCTGCCTGCTTGCAGGAATGGCACTGATTACAGGGATCCGGTCCGCCCTGTTCACACAAAAGTGTCATTGCAAACAGATTTGCAAGCAGTTTTTTTCCGGAACCTCTCTCACCATTTAAAATATAGGCATGCGATACCTTGTCATTTAAAACTGCATTTCTGATATAATTAATTATGTCCTTGTGACCAACCACGTCTTTAAAGCTTCCCATGTTGTATCTCTCCTATGATCTCTTCTATACATCGTATCTTATCATCGTTGTTGTATCGTTTTGTAATTCCGGCTTCTCTCAGATGATCCTCTGAAAAATCCTGCTGATCTGCCAGGAATCTCCTGCAGACCTCTGCATATCCCGGGGTTTCCTGCTGCTGCTCTCTTTTTATCGCCCGGAGCAGTCGTTCTCCGTCTTCCACCTCTATATATATCGGTATCAGATGCTCTTCCCCATAATACGCCTTTGTCTTACAGTATGACTCCAGAGTCCCGATCATCAGATAATCCGAATCGTCCAGATTCATCTGTCCATCATCTATTGTAGCATATTTCCAGTCACCGTACACGGTATGATATGTACGAAGTTCAATAATCTTTCCTTCTCGCCGGAAATTCTCCATCTCTTCATCAGATATGAAGAAATATTCCACCCCATTCTGTTCACCATCTCTTTTCGGTCTGGTTGTGTACAGTATCAGGGTTCCAAGCATCGGCATCCTTTCAAGCAACTCTTTATATATGGTATCTTTTCCCGAAGAACTTTTTCCCATCATATAATATATCTTACCCATCTGTCCACACCTCTATGCAATCATTCGTTTTCAGACCCTCTATGGCAAATTCATTGTCTCTGTACCATTCGAGCAGATCAACCGCCTCTTTTGTAATTCGCTCTCCCGGCACAATAAGCGGACTTCCCGGAGGATACAGATATGCCGATTCCATGGAGACGAAGCCTTCACTCTGTTCCCAGGAAACGGTTTTTATCGTCTTTCTTTCCGCCGTTTTTATACATCTTTCAAGCTCTGCACTTCCATATACTTTCGGAAGTACCGGCTGTCTTCCGTCCAGCGGATACCGAAGCGTCTCTGTTCTGCGTCCGCATTTTTGATCGATCTCCAGAAGTGCCTTCGCAAGCCGGCACATTCCTTCCTCCGTATCTCCTACGCTGGTCATCGCAAGCACATATGTTCCGGCCACCATCTCCATCTGAAGATGATACTCATTCAGAAGCATGCGATACAATTCGTGGCTTGTCATATCCGCATTCCTTACAGAGATCACAACCTTTGAAATATCATAATGCTCTGTTTCCACCAGATTCAGATGCTCCAGCTTCCGCAGTCTGCCGCGAAGTTCTCTTAGCCGCTTTACATATGGCGGAAAGATTTCTTCCTGTCTCCGGGATATCAGCTCCACACAGGCATCAATTCCCGCCATCAGAACATAGGAAGGACTGCTGCTTTGCAGCATGCCCAGATATCTCCGCACTCTTTCCCGATCTGCAATCTTTCCGTTGATATGCAGAAGAGCCGTCTGCGTCAAAGCCGGAAGTGTTTTATGGAGACTGTTGATCACAAGATCTGCACCAAGCTCATTCGCCCTGACCGGGAATGCCTCATGAAAACCAAAATGAGCCCCATGTGCCTCATCCACGATCAGAGGCAGTCCTTTTTCATGTACCACTGCTGCAATCGCAGCCACATCCGACACTACTCCATCGTATGTCGGTGATACAATCACAACCGCCCGGATCTGTGGGTGCTCTTCCAGGGCCCTCTGCACATCCTCTGCAGATATTTCGGTATTCAGCTGAACCTCTTCATCAAAACGCGGATATAAATATACCGGATTCAGCTCGTTCATGTAGATCGCATGATACACGGACTTGTGGCAATTCCTTGCCACAAGTATCGTATCTCCCTTTTGTGTTACACCGGCAATGGCACTCAGAATCCCCACCGTACTTCCATTAATAAGGAAATGGGTCTCTTCTGCATGATAAACCTCAGAGGCACGTCTTTGCGCCTCCAGAAGAATTCCCTCTGCATGATGCAGATCATCAAACCCGTCTATCTCCGTAATATCAATCGAATACGGCGAAGTTCCCGGCATGAGATCCAGATGGCGCTTATGCCCCGGCATATGAAAACCATAATAATCAGAATGGCTGTATGTTCTTAATTTCTCGTATAAAGTGCTCATTGCTGCTCCCGGCTGTTATCTTTTCGTTAAAAATAATGCTCTTCTTAGCTGTATATAGCAAAAAAACATATCATTGATATTTTATCAAATCGAGATAGTTTAATCAAGCCATAAACTCCTCCAGGATCTGGCGGATAAGCACGTCCCGTTCCTGATCTTTCACTTCCTGTTTTTCTGAAGATTTTCTGAAATCTCTTCCTTCTTTTTTCTGGACATCTTCCTGCTGTATCTCCTGAACCTGCGGTTTCACAGGAGAGGTATCTTTCGCAGCCACAAGTTCCGGTTCCGGCAATTTTTGAACCTCTTCTTCCGGCATAACTCCAAACTCTGCCGCCGGCATATCCGGAGTCATCACTTTCAACTCCTTTTGATTCGCCTTCTCATACTTGTGAAGACACACATTTTCCAGATAATCCACCATGTAATTCTTCGCTGCCTGAAGACGATACTCCTCATCCGTCGTCAGGTGAAGCAGATAGATCAACACCGCAAGGATTCCTCCTGCTGCCCCCGTCCGGATCACTGCGTCCGACATTCCATGAACCTGATATTCCAGAAATGCGCCGGATACGCCTGTAAGAAGACACAATCCTGCGGAAGCCTTTTCCATTCTGCGCCAGCTGTGCAGACGCATACCCACTGTTTTGTACTCATACAGGAACTTGTCCACAAACACTCCGACATTTTCCACCTTATCACTGACCATACAGGCATGCTCGAATTTTGCACGCACCAGCCGTATAAACGGATGCGTCGTTTTATTCATATTTCCCGCAGCACGCACCAGCCGGTTCAAAGTTACATTTGCAATACACTTACTTACCACTCCCAGAATAGTCAGGATTCCCATGAGCACAAACAATACATGTTTGTCTACTATCATTTTTAACATAATAAAAGCCCTCCTTTTGCTTTGAATTATACTTGAAATTCCAAAGGAGAGCTCAAAAACCGTTCTACAGATTCTGCGGCATTCCTGTAGAATACCGGCAGATCCTGTAATATTTTATATCTTTTGTTTTCTTCTTTATGATCAGATCATCGGCAAAAGTTCCTTCATAAGCCTTACACTGTGGGCGATTGCCTTCTTTTCAAACGTCGGATAATCCATACACGCACTGTTGTCAGCTTTGTCCGAAATGGCACGAATTATGACATACGAAACTTTGTTCAGATATGCTGCCTGCGCGATCGCCGCGCCTTCCATCTCCACACACAGCGGATGGAAATTCTCTACGATCCGATCCTTTACCTCTTTGGAAGAGATGAACTGATCTCCACTTACGATCCTTCCCGTAAATGTACGAATATCCGGATTCGCCTTTTCATTTGCCCGAATCGCCTTTCTTGCAAGCGCTTCATCCGCCGGAAATGAAAACGTATCCAGTCTTGGGATCTGTCCGACCGGATCACCGAATACGGATGCATCCATGTCATGCTGCAGCGCATCCGTGGAAATAACCATATCTCCAATATCGATTCTTGCATCCAGTGATCCTGCAATACCGGTATTGATCAGCAGATCCACCTGGAAAAGATCTACCAGAATCTGTGCACAGATTCCTGCATTGACTTTTCCGACCCCGCTCCTTACAACGACCACCTTCTGACCGCACAAAATTCCTTTGCAGAACATCATACCGGCCTTCTCAACAATCTCCTGGACATCCATCTCCTCTTTCAAAGATGCGACCTCTTCTTCCATCGCTCCAATAATACCTATCATCTATCCAAATCCTCCTTATCTCACGATCATAGCTCAATTATAGACGAAAAAACGACTGGTGACAACTAATGAATTTCTCTGGAAAACCTTTTCATTCTCTGCTATAATGCATATTGACATTGCGACAAACGCGAAAACATCATGCATTACAAACAAAGGAGGATCATCACATGGATTATAGACCAACCGGCGTCTGCTCTCAGCTCATTCGTGTTGAGCTTGACGGAGACACCATCAAAAACGTAGAATTTATCGGAGGCTGTAATGGCAATACGAAAGGGATCTCCAGCCTGGTAAAAGGCATGAACGTACAGGATGCCATCTCCCGCATGGAGGGAATCACCTGCGGATACAAGACCACTTCCTGTCCGGACCAGCTGGCAAAAGCTCTGAAAATCGCAGCCAGTCAGCAGAAATAATCAA
>JAEDLC010000076.1 GCA_016295505.1 Dorea sp. | reverse complement strand
TTATCCAGCCGTACCATCGCATATAAGGGCATGTTTCTGGTGGGCCAGCTGAGATCCTTTTTTACGGATCTGCAGGATCCGGATTATGAAGCAGCGATCGCACTGGTACACTCCAGGTTCAGTACCAATACCAATCCGAGCTGGGAACGTGCACATCCGAACCGTTTTATCGTTCATAATGGTGAGATCAATACCATTCGCGGCAATATGGATAAGATGCGTGCAAGGGAAGAGAACATGGAGTCCGAGTATCTGAAAGGTGAACTTCATAATGTCCTTCCGGCGATCAATACAGAAGGTTCCGATTCTGCAATGCTGGACAATGCGATTGAATTCATGGTGATGAGTGGAATGGATCTGCCGCTGGCAGTCATGATCGCGATTCCGGAACCATGGGCGAATAATAAGAGCATGTCTCAGAAGAAAAAGGATTTCTATCAATATTATGCGACGATGATGGAACCATGGGACGGACCGGCATCTATTCTGTTCAGCGACGGAGACTGCATGGGAGCTGTTCTGGACAGAAACGGACTCCGCCCTTCCAGATACTATATTACAGACGATGATACACTGATCCTTTCATCGGAAGTTGGAGTTCTGGATATTGATCCGCGAAAGATCGTTGTCAAGGAACGACTTCATCCGGGCAAGATGCTTCTGGTTGATACGATAAAAGGAAAAGTCATCGATGATGAAGAACTGAAAGAATCATATGCGGGAAGACAGCCTTACGGTGAATGGCTGGACAGTAATCTGGTTGAGCTTAAGGATCTGAAGATTCCAAATCAGAAGGTTCCATCCTATTCAGCGGAAGAATGTAAGAGACTTCAGAAAGCGTTTGGATATTCTTATGAAGAGGTAAAGACTTCAATCCTGAATATGGCAAAGAATGGAGCAGAAGGAACGGCTGCCATGGGAATTGACGCACCGCTTGCAGTGCTGTCTGATCAGCATCAGAATCTCTTTGGATATTTCAAGCAGCTGTTTGCGCAGGTTACGAATCCTCCGATTGATGCCATCCGGGAAGAAGTGGTAACATCAACAACTGTATATATTGGAAAAGATGGAAACCTTCTGGAAGAAAAAGCGGAAAACTGTAAGATGCTCAAGGTGAATAATCCGATTCTGACAGAAACGGATCTTCTGAAGATCAAGAATATGAAAGAAGATGGGTTCAAGGTTGCAGAGATTCCGACGGTCTATTATAAGAATGCCAGTCTGGAAAAGGCAATAGATTATCTGTTTATCGAAGTGGATCGTGCCATCCATGAAGGCGCCAATATCCTGATTCTTTCGGACCGGGGTGTAGATGAGTATCACGTTGCAATGCCTTCTCTGCTTGCTTTGTCAGGGCTGCAGCAGCATCTGGTACGGACCAAGAAGAGAACATCTGTCGCAATCGTACTGGAAACAGGAGAACCAAGAGAGGTACATCACTTTGCAACACTGATCGGCTACGGAGCCTGTGCCATCAATCCATACCTGGCGCATGAGTCGATCCGGCAGCTGATCGATACAGATATGCTTCAGAAGGATTATTACGCAGCGGTAAATGATTATAATCATGCAATCATCAGCGGAATTGTAAAAGTCGCATCCAAGATGGGTATTTCCACGATCCAGTCCTATCAGGGTGCAAAGATCTTTGAAGCGATTGGATTAAAGCAGGAGTTCATTCAAAAATATTTTACGAATACCGTCAGCCGTGTGGGAGGTATCGGGATTGAAGAAATCGCCAAAGACTATATTGCAAGGCATTCACAGGCATTTGATCCATTGGGACTGGAAGTGGATATGACACTGAACAGTGTCGGGCAGCATAAGCTTAAAAGCGGCGGAGAAAGGCATCTCTATAATCCGCAGACGATCCATATGCTGCAGCAGTCAACCAGACGCGGCGATTATGAGATGTTTAAGAAGTACACAGAGATGGTGAACGCAGAGGGTGAGCATATCAATCTGCGGGGGCAGCTGGAATTTAATTATCCGGAAAAAGGAATTCCGATTGAAGAGGTAGAGAGTGTAGATCAGATCGTCACAAGATTCAAAACAGGAGCAATGTCTTATGGTTCCATTTCAAAAGAAGCACATGAGACACTTGCGATTGCAATGAATCAATTACATGGCAAGTCTAACAGTGGAGAGGGTGGCGAGGAGATCGAGCGCCTCGATACCAACCGCTGTTCAGCAATCAAACAGGTAGCATCCGGAAGATTTGGTGTAACATCCCGTTATCTGGTCAGTGCCAGAGAGATTCAGATTAAGATGGCGCAGGGTGCAAAACCGGGAGAAGGCGGACATCTTCCGGGCGGTAAGGTGTATCCATGGATTGCGAAGACACGTCATTCCACACCGGGAGTCAGCCTGATCTCGCCACCTCCGCACCACGATATCTATTCCATCGAGGATCTTGCACAGCTGATCTATGATTGTAAAAATGCAAATAAAAATGCAAGAATTTCTGTAAAACTGGTATCAGAGGCAGGTGTCGGTACCGTTGCTGCCGGTGTTGCAAAAGCAGGTGCAGGGCTGATCCTGATCTCCGGTTATGACGGAGGAACCGGTGCGGCGCCGAGAAGTTCGATCCATAATGCGGGACTTCCATGGGAACTGGGACTTGCGGAAACTCATCAGACGCTGATACAGAATGGCCTTCGGGAAAGAGTCAGAATCGAGACCGACGGAAAGCTGATGAGCGGACGTGATGTGGCGATTGCGGCAATCCTTGGTGCAGAGGAATTCGGATTTGCCACGGCTCCGCTGGTAACGCTTGGCTGTGTTATG
Source organism: Dorea sp. (assembly GCA_016295505.1). Taxonomy (GTDB): domain Bacteria; phylum Bacillota; class Clostridia; order Lachnospirales; family Lachnospiraceae; genus Dorea_A. Next base: position 5,914 of record JAEDLC010000076.1, on the reverse strand, counting down.
ATGCGGGTATGCAATCTGGACACCTGTCCTGTCGGTGTGGCAACGCAGAATCCGGAACTTCGAAAGAGATTTACCGGAAAGCCTGAATATGTGGTGAACTTTATGCGGTTCATTGCACAGGATCTGAGAGAATATATGGCAAGACTTGGTGTGAAGACACTGGATGAGCTGGTTGGAAGAACGGATCTTCTGAAAGTAAAGGAAACTCCGACTTCTGAAAGAGCAGCTGCCCTGAATCTGGAGCAGATCCTGCATAATCCTTACGAAGGCACAGATACGCCGGTGATCTTTAATCCGAAAAAGGTCTATGATTTTGAACTGGAAAAGACACTTGATGAGAGAGTTCTGATGAAAAAACTGCTTCCGGCGCTGGAAAAGAAGCAGAAGAGAAGCATTGAAGTGGATGTATCCAATACAGACCGTACCTTTGGAACCATTTTCGGATCCGAGATTACCAGAAGATATCCGGAAGGACTTGCCGAAGACAGTTATGTTGTCAACTGCAAAGGTGCGGGCGGACAGTCCTTTGGTGCATTTATCCCGAAAGGACTGACACTGGAACTGGTCGGAGACAGTAATGATTATTTTGGTAAAGGGTTATCCGGAGGCAAACTGATCGTGTATCCTCCAAAGGGCGTAAAATACAGACATGAAGATAACATTATAATAGGAAATGTTGCATTATACGGAGCCACCAGTGGAAAAGCATATATCAATGGTGTCGCCGGAGAACGGTTTGCGGTACGTAACTCCGGAGCAACAGCAGTTGTAGAGGGTGTCGGTGATCACGGATGTGAATACATGACCGGCGGACGTGTTGCAGTGCTTGGAAAGACAGGCAAAAACTTTGCGGCAGGAATGAGCGGTGGTATCGCATATGTTCTGGATATGGACAATGATCTGTATACCAATGTCAATAAGCAGATGGTCAATATTGAACATGTGACATCCAAAATCGATGTAAATGAACTGAAGGGCATGATTGAAGAACACGTTGCCAATACCAATTCTGAGGTCGGAAAGAAGATCCTGGATGATTTTAAGAGCTATCTGCCGAAGTTCAAGAAGATTATTCCGATTGATTATGAGCGAATGCTGACTACGATCCTTCAGATGGAGGAGCAGGGCATGAGCAGTGAACAGGCTAAGAATGAAGCATTTTATGCGATCAAAGCAGGAAGAAGATAGGGGGCGAGAAAAGTGGGAAAAGCAACAGGATTTATGGAATATGAAAGACAGGACAAGAAGGCTGAAGAACCAGAATCAAGGATTAAGCATTTTTATGAATTTCACACGCCCCTGTCAAAAGAAGAACAGGAGATCCAGGGGGCAAGGTGCATGTCCTGCGGAGTTCCTTTCTGCCAGTCCGGGCAGATGCTTATGGGAATGGCAAGCGGATGCCCTCTGCACAACCTGGTACCGGAATGGAATGATCTGCTCTATCACGGCAACTGGGAGGAGGCATATTACCGCCTGAAAAAAACCAATAATTTTCCGGAATTTACATCAAGAGTATGTCCGGCTCTGTGTGAGGCGGCATGTACCTGCGGCCTGAATGGAGATCCGGTATCTACAAAAGCCAATGAATATGGGATCATCGAAAATGCATATGAAAAAGGATATGCGGCTGCAAAACCGGTACAGATTCGTACCGGGAAAAAGGTGGCCGTGATCGGATCCGGCCCTTCGGGACTGGCAGCGGCAGATATGCTCAATCGCAGAGGACACAGTGTTACCGTGTATGAAAGAGAAGACAAGGTCGGTGGCCTTCTGCGCTATGGTATTCCGAATATGAAGCTGGAAAAACAGATTATTGACAGAAAGATCGCAATCATGGAAGAAGAAGGAATCCGGTTTGTTACGAACTGCAATATCGGAAAAGATAAAAAAGCTTCTTCCTTATTAAAAGAATATGATCGCGTACTTCTGTGCTGCGGTGCTTCCAATCCGAGAGATATCAAAGTGCCGGGAAGAGATGCAAAGGGAATTTACTTTGCAGTAGACTTCCTGAAATCTACTACAAAAGCACTCTGGAATTCTGCGGAACAAAAGCAGGATGGTTCCTGGAAGCTGTCATTAAAGGATGGAAGCTATATCAGTGCAAAAGGGAAGAATGTTATGGTAATCGGCGGAGGAGATACCGGTAATGACTGTGTGGGAACATCCATGCGTCATGGTGCCAGGTCGGTGCTTCAGCTGGAGATGATGCCGAAAGCACCTGACCGGAGGACAGAGACGAATCCGTGGCCGGAGTGGCCGAGAATCTGTAAGACGGATTATGGACAGCAGGAAGTAAAAGCTGTGTTCGGACAGGATCCAAGGGTATATCAGACAACGGTAAAAGAGTTTTTGAAAGACCCGGAAGGAAATGTGAAAGAAGCAGTTCTTGTCAGACTGGAGCCGAAAAAAGATGAAAAGACCGGGCGGATGCTCATGACAGAAATTGAAGGAAGTGAATATACGGTAAAAGTGGATCTGGTACTGATTGCAGCCGGTTTTCTCGGAAGTCAGGAATACGTTACGAAAGCATTTGGCGTAGAAACTAATGAGCGGACAAATGTAAAGACTGCAGAAGGGGCATATCAGACAAGCAGAGAAAATGTGTTTACCGCAGGAGATATGCACAGAGGACAGTCACTGGTGGTATGGGCGATCCGTGAAGGCCGTGAAGCAGCGAGAGAAGTAGACATCAGTCTGATGGGATATACGAATATGTATGTACAATAAGGCAATATGGATAAGATTTCCAGAGAAAGATTGTTACGAAAATGTTAAAAAATATTGCAAAACACTTTCTTATCATGTATAATGATTCTCAGATATAGGTGTATTTTGTCTTTTACTATATCGAATGAGGGTAAAGAGTATAATATTTGTAAGAAAGAAGAGTGAATATGAAAAAAATTGGAGTAAGAATCGTAGCAGCTATCGCTACAAGCTCATTGATCGTAACACCGGTTATGGCAGCGCCATCCGTTGATAAATTGAAAGAAGATAAAGCAGCAAAAGAAAGCGAGGTATCTTCTCTTCAGGAACAGTTAAGGGGAATTTTATCCGAGATCGGTAATCTGGAAGAGGAACTGATCTCTATAGGTGAGCAGAAGCTTCAGGCAGAGAGTGACCTGAAAGATGCAGAGGAAAAAGAAAAAGAACAGTATGAGGCAATGAAAAAACGTATCCAGTATATGTATGAAGAGGGTAATACCTCTGCATTTGAAGCACTGGTTACCGCTGATAACTTCACAGAGCTGGTCAGCAAAGCCGAATATGTTCAGAATGTTCATACATATGACAGAGAACAGCTGCAGGAATATGTTGAGACGAAGCAGGAGATTGCTGAGCTGAAGACCAGTCTTGAGGAAGATGAAAAAGAACTTCAGACGAAGCAGGTGGAATACGAAGCGAAGGAAGACGAGCTGAATACAACGATTGCGGCAAAGCAGGATGAAGTGGCCGATCTGGATGCTGAGATTCAGGAAGCGGTAGAAGCAGCGGCAAGAGAACTGGCTGCCCGCCAGGAAGCAGAGCGTCAGGCACAGCTTGCAGCAGCAAATAATAATAACAATAATACGAATAATAACACCAACAATAATACGAATAACGGCAACACAGGAAATAACGGCAACACAGGAAATAACGGCAACACAGGAAATACCGGTAATACAGGAAATACCGGCGGTTCTACAGTAAGTGGTCCGAATGCCAATGGAAGTACTATTGTCAGCAGAGCATACAGCCAGCTTGGTAAGCCTTATGTCTGGGGCGCATGTGGACCAAACAGTTTTGACTGTTCCGGTTTCGTTAGCTATTGCCTGACAGGAAGTTTTAGCCGTCTTGGTACCACATTTACTTTCATGGCCTGGCCAAGAGTCAGTGATCCACAGCCGGGAGATGTTTGTACAACATATAACCACTGTGGTATCTATATCGGCGGTGGACAGATGATTCATGCGCCGCATACCGGAGATGTAGTAAAAGTTGGTCCGGTACAATCCGGTATGATTTTTGTTCGTCGTCCGTAAGACAGAATAAAAAGAGTATGAGACAATCTATTATGTAGATAAAAAAGCCTTGCAATAGCAAGGCTTTTGTGATATTATAGTATGGTCGCAAAAAACACGCATATGGTTGTCCAAGATGGTGCCAAAGCTTGATTGCAAGCCGGTTTCAAGGGCTTACACATATGCGGAAGAAAAAAACCAGATGGAGGAAAGAAACATGAGCGTTATTTCAATGAAGCAACTTTTAGAAGCAGGTGTTCATTTTGGACATCAGACAAGAAGATGGAACCCTAAGATGGCTCCATACATCTACACAGAGAGAAATGGTATCTACATCATCGACTTACAGAAGTCTGTAGGTAAGGTAGATGAGGCATATCAGGCAGTAGCTGATATTGCAGCAGAAGGTGGCACAATCCTGTTCGTTGGAACAAAGAAACAGGCACAGGATGCTATCAAAGTAGAAGCTGAACGTTGCGGAATGTATTATGTAAATGAAAGATGGCTTGGAGGTATGCTTACAAACTTCAAGACAATCAAGAGCAGAGTTGCTCGTCTGAAAGATATCGAGAGAATGTCCGAAGACGGAACATTTGATGTACTGCCGAAGAAAGAAGTTATCCAGATCAAAAAAGAGTGGGAGAAGCTTGAGAAGAACCTTGGCGGAATCAAAGAAATGAAGAAACTTCCGGATGCAATCTTCGTAGTAGATCCTAAGAAGGAAAGAATCTGTGTTCAGGAAGCTCACACACTCGGAATTCCACTTATCGGTATTGCAGATACAAACTGTGATCCGGAAGAACTGGATTATGTAATTCCGGGTAACGATGATGCTATCCGTGCAGTAAAACTGATCGTATCCAAGATGGCAGATGCAGTAATCGAGGCTAATCAGGGTGCAGCAGAAGACGTAGAATACGTGGAAGAAGCAGTAGAGGCAACAGAAGAATAAGATTCTGAATGAAAGTATATTGGAGGACAAGATCATGGCAGTTACAGCTAAGATGGTAAAAGAATTAAGAGAAATGACTGGCGCAGGAATGATGGACTGTAAAAAAGCTCTTAACGAAACAGATGGCGATATGGATGCAGCTATTGAATACCTGAGAAAAAATGGTGAAGCAAAGGCTGTTAAGAAAGCTGGACGTATTGCAGCAGAAGGTATCGTTATGGCAGATGTTCAGGGTGATAACACAGCAGCAATCGTTGAAGTTAACTCTGAGACAGACTTCGTTGCAAAGAATGCTGATTTCCAGGGATTTGTAAAAGCTGTTGTTAATCAGGCACTTTCTACAGAGAATACAGAGATGGAAGCATTCATGGCAGAAGCATGGAATGAAGATGCAAGCAAGACTGTTAACGATGCACTGACAGAGAAGATTGCAGTGATCGGAGAGAAGCTCAGCATCAGAAGATTCGAGAAAGTTACAATTGACAATGGAGCAGTTGTATCTTATATCCATGGTGGCGGAAGAATCGGTGTATTAGTTGTTGCAGAGACAGCAGTTGTTAACGATGCAGTAAAAGATGCACTTAAGAACGTAGCTATGCAGGTTGCAGCATTAAATGCTAAGTACATCAGCCAGGCTGATATTGAGGCAGATTACATTGAGCATGAGAAAGAAATCCTTCTTGCTCAGATCATGAACGATCCGAAGGAATCTCAGAAACCGGAGAAGGTTATTCAGGGAATGATCAACGGACGTATCAACAAAGAGATGAAAGAAATCTGTCTGTTAGATCAGGTATATGTAAAAGCAGAGGATGGAAAACAGTCTGTTGCTAAGTATCTCCAGGAAGTTGGAAAAGCAAACGGAACAGAGATCAAGCTTCAGAAATTCGTTCGTTACGAGACAGGTGAAGGTCTTGAGAAGAAGAACGAAGACTTCGCAGCTGAAGTTGCAGCTCAGATG
>JAEDLC010000075.1 GCA_016295505.1 Dorea sp. | reverse complement strand
CCCCATACCGCACAGGTATAATATGGAGTAAATCCACAGAACCACAGGTCTACGTTGGAAGTTGTGGTACCCGTCTTACCGGCTACAGGCATATTACCGAGTCTGCATGCTGTACCGGTACCCGAATTCACTACGTCTTCCATTGCGCTGGTAAGAAGAGCCGCTGTGCTGTCTTTGATCACAGTACGGGATTCCCCGGTGCCTTCGAGAAGTACATTTCCGTCATGATCAAGGATCTTTGTGTATAGAGTTGGCTGATTATAAACACCGCCGTTGGCAATGGTAGCATAAGCTGCACACATTTCATAATTGTAGACACCTTCTGCAATACCGCCAAGTGCCAGTGTCTGCGTTGTCTTATCATCGTAGATGCCGCCATTGATTTCCTTGTTGGTTACCAGAGTGCTGATGCCAAATTTTTCACAGTATTCATATCCCAGTTCCTGGGTGATTTCATCGCTTAACTTTACAGCACATACATTGATCGACCAGGTAATGGCTTTTCGAATCGTGGTTGGGCCACCATATCTTCCGTTGGCATTACGGAGCTGCTGCCCGTTTTTCAAGGTGTACGGTTCATCTACAATGGTGGTTGCAAGGCTCTTGCCACAGGAATCCAGTGCAGGAGCATAAGCTGCAAGAATCTTGAAACAGGAACCGGGCTGTCTCTTAGCACCCGTATATGCACGGTTAAGCCCCAGGCTTGTCGTCTTGGCGCCTCGTCCTCCGACCATGGCCTTGATCTGTCCGGTAGACTGATCAATGATGGTTACTGATGCCTGTGGCTGCGGAGTAACTTCAAAACGTTCATCATAAGTGTCGCCTTCCTGAGCGATGGTTGCCTTCCATTCTTCTACCATTGCACGGGCAGCTTCTTCGCTGGAGTAGAGAAGTCCCTGTTCATTGCCATATGTCTGTTTTACATAGGCTTTGATATTATTGCTTCCGAAATTTTCTACCGTACCGTCTGCACGTGTAACGGTAAGCGCATAATCCAGACCGTATTCTTTTAGTGCGGGATAATTAGCATCGTTGTTCATCTCCTCGTCGCAGATCTGCTGCATGGCAAGATTCTGTGTAGAATAGATGCTGAGACCGCCGCTGTATACAGCATTATATGCCTGAGTCTCTGTGTAACCAAGCTGTTCACAGAGATCGTTAATTACCTGTTCTGCCAGTGCATCTACGAAGTAACTGTAAGGGTTGTCGTCAACGCTTGCACTGTTGTTGACTGTCTGGATGCGGGCATAGACATCATCAGCCATTGCCTCGTCGTATGCGGCCTGATCAATATAGCCCTGATCCAACATGTTTTTTAATACTTTATCACGACGCGTCTGATTGGATTCCGGATTGGTGATCGGATTGTAGTCTGTCGGATTCTGTGTGATTCCGGCGATTACAGCACACTCTGAAAGTGTCAGTTCAGATACATCTTTGTTAAAGTATCTCATGGAAGCTGCCTGCACTCCGAGGCAGTTCTGTCCAAGGTTGATTGTATTCATATAGCTTTCAAGAATCGTATCCTTGTCCATCTGTTTTTCAATCTGAAGTGCCAGATACTGTTCCTGAATCTTACGTTCCAATCGGTCATAGAACGTTTTTTCTTTTGTGAAGTTCGGAAATACGTTGTTTTTGATCAGCTGTTGGGTGAGTGTACTGGCTCCTTCGGAAAAGTGTCCGCCGGAGGTGATACCTACGACAGCGGCACGGGCAATACCCTGAAGGTCAATACCATTGTGTTTGTAAAAACGTTCATCTTCGATCGCAACAAAAGCATGCTGAAGATCTTTGGGAATTTCATCTATAGACTTGTATACACGGTTGGAACCGGAAGATACAAATCGTTCAATCTCCGTAGTGCCATCGTCAGCATAAACGAAAGTAGTGAATCCCTGCGGTTTTACATCTTCCGGAGAGATATCAGGGGAATTGGCAAGTATCTTTTTGACAAAAAGTCCACCGCCGATAACTCCGATCACTGCCAGAACGATAATGCACAAAAGCAGTGCCTTGAATAATCGGATGCCGACACGTTTTCCCTGCATGGTGGATTTGGATGTTATTTTCTTTTGCTTCTTCGAAGCTTTTTTCTTTCCATAATTCATGCGATTTGGCCTCCTTTATACCATGTCATTATAGCAAATAAGCCTGTGTTAATAAAGAAAAAAATAAAAAGTTCATATTTCAGTAGGAAAATCTTAAGAAATTCGTTATATTAATATGTAGAAGAGTGACAACAGACAGGAGAAAGAACATATGTTATCAGAATATAAGACAGTCTATGAAGGCGGAGAAGGCGAAATTACAGAGAAAAAATCACGTTTTATTGCGACAGTGGTTCCTGCTGCAACAGAGGAAGAAGCCCTTTCTTTTATCGAATCGATGAAAAAAAAATACTGGAACGCAACGCACAATTGTTTTGCATATGTGATCGGAGAACGCGGGGAGCTGCAAAGATGCAGTGACGACGGGGAACCGGGCGGAACAGCAGGCAAACCAATGCTGGATGTTCTGAACGGAGAGGAGATCCGTAATGTTGCAGTAGTGGTGACCAGATATTTTGGCGGTACGTTACTTGGAACCGGCGGACTGGTCCGCGCATATTCATCTGCCACAAGAGAGGGACTTCATTCCTCTGTAATTATAACCAAGATTCATGGAGTTAAACTTCATATTGCGACTGATTATACGGGGCTTGGGAAGATTCAGTACATTCTGGCACAGCGGAATCTGAAGATTCTGGATACGGAATATACAGATAAAGTAGATATATATGTACTGGTTCCGGAAAGTATGCAAAAAGAAGTACAGGATGCGTTGGTGGAAGGAACAAATGGGCAGGTGAAGATGCAGGTGCTTCAGGATTGCTATTTTGCGGAAATTGATGGAATTCCTACTGTCCTTGAGTAAAAAAATAAGGAGGCTGTCCTGAATATGCAGTTCAGGACAGCCCCCTGTAAAATTAATGTGTCAGTTCAGATATGAAATTATGAAAATTCCGGTTCAATCAATCCAAATGTTCCGTTTTTCCTTCTGTATACAACATTTACTTCGTCAGTCTCTGCGTTGCAGAATACATAGAAATCATGTCCGAGTAATTCCATCTGTACACATGCATCTTCCGGATACATCGGCTTGAATCCGAACTTTTTGGTTCGTACGATCCTGATCTCTCCGTCATCTTCAGCATTATCTTCTGTTTCAATGAATTCTTCCTTGAAGTTGCTGCCTTCCTGATGCTTTGCAACCAGTTTGTTTTTATATTTGCGAAGCTGACGCTCGATCACCTCTTCTACAAGGTCAATGGATACATACATATCGTTACTTTCCTGTTCGGAGCGGATAATACCGCCTTTGACAGGGATGGTTACTTCAATTTTCTGGCGCTCTTTCTGAACGCTTAATGTTACATGGATTTCCGTGTCTGGAGTAAAGTACCTTTCTAATTTTCCCAGTTTGCTTTCTACGGCCTCTCTCAAACCTGGTGTTACATCGATGTTCTTTCCGATAATGATAAACTTCATGCTGTCCAACTCCTTTTCGACATAATTTCAAATAAAATGTACTTGACAGAATTGAAAAAATGTGTATAGTCTGACAATTGCTGTCTTGAATAACAATCTATCTGATATATGTAGTATAGCACGTTTGGACGTTAATGTATAGCACGGATTACTTCAATTCTTGTAATTTTTCCGTCATGCATCTTTGCAACCCGAAGTCCACAGTCTTTGAAGTAGAAGCAGGCGCCTACACCGAGTTCAATGTCATGGTCGGCCAGATTGCGGGACAGTACATCCAGCAGGGTTTCGCCGGGTTCATAGGGAATATTGATTCCCAGGATCTTGTTGACTGCCTTTGCCTTGGAGGTTGCACGGAAGATGATTTCATCTGCAACATCGAATTCGCAGAACAAAAACTTTCTTGTGGCAAAAAGCACTGCGATAGCACATACACCAATCAGACTGCTGTAAACAGAAGAGTGATCGATGATGATCTGTCGGGCGATTGCAAACAACAGTACTTCAAATACTGTGTTTGGAGAATGGGAATACATCATCCGGATCAGCTCGACGCCGATGATCAGATTGAAACATGTTTCCAGCAGATCATCATAATTTGGCCAGATATTCAGATCGGGAATGTTTCCAAGTGACATGACCATACGAAGGCACAGTAGAATGACTCCAACTGCCAGCATGATGGCAATCACGAATTCCAGAATGACTGCAACCCGTTTTAAAAAACTTGATACGAATTGTCTCATTATTCTCTCCTTAATCTTTTACTGAATAGATATGGATATATTATGAGTACCCATAACACAAGTATAAAGTATTCTGCAGCTTTTGCCAAGATGGAAGTTCCCAGAAGGAAAGGAAGTCCCTTCCGAAGAAGCAGCGCACCGGCAAGGCCGATCAGAAGCTTCAGGATCTGGGCATGCAGGCTGTGGCAGTAAGTGGAAAAATTCAGACGGGTCTGTTCCAGATACCATCCGATCGCAAACCCGAGTCCTGCGCCGGAAGCTTTACAGCAGTCCATGGCGTACTTGGTTTCAATTGTGCCGTTTCCGTTTAAAATCAGGGCGTAGACCGCTACGAAAACGCTGCAAATGATAAGAAGGGCAGCAATCGGTTTTCGGAATTCTTCCTGATCCAGAATATATTTTTGATATTTCCAGAGCAAGGATGCGATGATCAAAGAAAGAATCATAGATGTCAGGACGTCTTTAGGCGTATGGCATCCAAGATACATTCTTGAAAATCCGATTGCAAGAAACGCCAGAATACAGAGTACTTTCATCCAGGTTCGTCTTACTTTCAGTGCGAGCGGAAAGAACAGGCAGGTTGCCCCCTGTGTGTGTCCGCTCGGAAAGGAATAACCGGTGGCACCCGGCACGGCACTTTCAACTGCATGGAATGTTGGATCCAGTATCCAGGGCCTTGGGATGCGGAATGTGATTTTTAAAGTCTGTACACATAATCCGGCGCTGAAGTACGTAAATCCCATAAGATAAGCAAAGCGCTTATCCACACACCAGTACAGTGTGCAGATAACCGCTATAATAATAATTTCCTGGCCGAAATATGTGATGAACTGCATCAGTTTGTCTAAGAAGGGAGTACGGATCCCCTCTAACAGCCATAAAAATGTCATGATCTGTTTCCTCGTTTTCTCATTTTTGGATCCAGAATCTTCTTACGGATACGAAGAGATTTTGGAGTTACTTCCAGTAATTCGTCTGTATCAATGAAATCAATTGCCTGTTCCAGACTTAAGATTTTAGGAGGAGTCAGGCGAAGGGCCTCATCTGCGCTTGAAGAGCGGGTATTGGTCAGATGTTTGGTCTTACATACATTGACTTCAATATCATCAGTCTTTGCATTTTCGCCGATTACCATACCTGAATATACCTTTTCTCCGGGTCCGATGAAGAGGATTCCACGTTCCTGTGCACTGAACAGACCGTAGGTTACGGACTCACCGGTCTCAAATGCGATCAGGGAACCCTGTTTCCGGTACTGGATATCACCTTTATATGGGGCATATCCGTCAAAAGCAGTATTCATGATACCATTTCCTTTGGTGTCTGTTAAAAAATCGCCGCGGTAACCGATCAGACCACGGGATGGAATCTTGAATTCCAGTCGTGTATATCCGCCGTTGGCAGCTCCCATTGCCTGCAATTCGCCTTTTCTCTGGCTTAATTTTTCAATGACGACACCGGTAAATTCGTCCGGAACATCAATATAGGCAATTTCCATTGGTTCCAGCAATTTTCCTTTTTCGTCGTGCTTATAGAGTACTTCTGCCTTGCTGACCGCAAATTCATATCCTTCACGGCGCATGTTTTCAATCAATACGGACAGATGAAGCTCTCCACGGCCGGATACCTTGAAACAGTCTGTGTTTTCGGTATCTTCGACACGGAGACTGACGTCCGTATTCAGCTCTCTTAAGAGTCGGTCACGCAGATGACGGGAGGTCACGTATTTGCCTTCCAGTCCTGCAAAAGGACTGTCATTCACAACAAAGTCCATAGCTATGGTCGGTTCAGAGATCTTCTGGAACGGAATAGGTTCCGGGTTCTCAGGAGAGCAGAGGGTATCACCGATGGAAATATCCGAGATACCGGAGATCGCAACGATGGATCCGATGGTTGCTTCCTTTACTTCTACTTTTTTCAATCCGTCAAACTCATAGAGCTTACTGATCTTTACTTTTTGCTGTTTGTCAGGATTGTGATGGTTTACAACGACCATATCCTGATTGACGGAGATCGTTCCGTTATCAACTTTTCCAATACCGATACGGCCGACATATTCATTATAATCAATGGTACTGATCAGAACCTGACCGGGAGCTTCCGGGTCTCCCTCCGGTGCAGGAATGTATTCCAGAATGGTTTCAAATAATGGTTTCATATCCTGTTCTTTATCAGACAGATCCAGAACAGCAACGCCTGCTTTTGCAGATGCATAGACGAAAGGACAGTCGAGCTGTTCGTCTGAAGCACCCAGATCGATCAGAAGTTCCAGAACCTCATCGATCACTTCTTCCGGTCTTGCTTCCGGACGGTCAATCTTATTGATGCAGACGATAACAGGAAGGCTTAAGTCAAGTGCTTTTCTCAGCACAAATTTGGTCTGCGGCATTGCACCTTCGAAAGCATCAACAACAAGGATAACACCGTTGACCATCTTCAGGACACGTTCTACTTCGCCGCCAAAATCGGCATGACCCGGAGTATCAATGATATTGATCTTTACACCATTGTAAGTAACAGCAGTGTTTTTGGAAAGGATCGTGATACCACGTTCTCTTTCGATATCGTTGGAGTCCATGACACGTTCGGCAACTTCCTGATTCTCACGGAAGACACCGCTTTGTTTTAATAATTCGTCTACTAAAGTTGTCTTACCATGATCAACATGAGCAATAATCGCTATATTACGTACATCTTCACGTTTTGTATTCATACGAATCTTCCTTTTCTCTTCCTATATTTATATATAACTCCATTAGTTTATCACATTTTTCAAATTTTACAAGTATTTCGTTCTAAAATACTGATCCCGTTCATAGACTATGTAATGACTCAAAATACGATTCAGAGGAAGGGAGATTGTAAAATTATGTCAGATAAGATCATTGAAAACAACCAGGTAACGATTATGGGAGAGATTGTGTCACCATTTACATTCAGTCATGAAGTGTTTGGCGAAGGATTCTATATGGTGGATGTAAGTGTGCGGCGTCTCAGCAATTCAGAGGACCGGATTCCGCTTATGATATCAGAAAGACTGATGGATGTATCCCGGGATTATACCGGAGAGTTCATCATGGCAAGCGGGCAGTTTCGATCCTACAACAGGCACGATGAGCAAAAGAACAGATTGATTTTATCCGTATTCGTAAGAGAAGTGTCTTTTGTAGAAGAAGAACTGGACGGTGCCAAGACAAATAATATATTTCTGGACGGTTATATCTGTAAGCAGCCGGTATATCGTAAAACTCCGCTGGGAAGAGAGATTGCGGATCTTTTGCTGGCGGTCAATCGGCCATACGGAAAGTCTGATTACATACCGTGCATATGCTGGGGAAGAAATGCAAGATATGCTTCTGCGTTTGAGGTCGGGGAACATGTACAAGTGATCGGACGGATTCAGAGCAGAGAATATATTAAGAAGCTGACGGATACAGAGACAGAAAAGCGAACGGCATATGAAGTGTCCGTCAGTAAACTGGAGTGTCTGGCAGAATAAATATGGTGGTGGGTCTGATTATAGCAGGAGAAGTGAAAAGAGATCTGGCGGGTATCAGTTTGTAATAGAATATTCCATTGACATCACATTTCTTTGATGATAGAATTTTGATAGTTATAAGGAAAGGCAGGAGAATGCTATGGCTATTTTTACAGGAGCCGGTGTGGCAATCGTTACACCATTTCATGAAGATGGAAGTATTAATTATGATAAACTGGATGAATTGATTGATTTTCACTGCGAGAAAAAAACAGACTGTATTATTATATGTGGTACAACGGGTGAATCTGCTACGATGACAGAGGAAGAGCACATGGATTGTGTGAAGTTTACGATCGACCGTGCAAAGGGAAGAATTCCGGTCGTTGCAGGAACAGGCTCCAATTGTACGAGAACCGCAATTGATATGTCCAAAGAGGCATCGGAGTACGGAGCAGACGGACTGCTTCTGGTGACGCCGTATTATAATAAGGCAACACAGAATGGACTGATCGCTCATTTTACAGCCGTTGCAAAGGAAGCAAAAGCACCGATCATTATGTACAGTGTTGCGAGCAGAACCGGATGCAATATCGAGCCTGCAACGGTTGCTGAACTCGTGAAAAATGTAGATAATATTGTCGGAATCAAGGAAGCTTCCGGTAATATTTCTCAGATTGCAAAGATCATGGCTATGACAGACGGTAAGGTTGATCTGTATTCCGGTAATGATGACCAGATCGTTCCAATTCTTTCGCTCGGTGGAAAGGGTGTTATCTCTGTATTATCCAATGTTGCACCGGATGAAACGCATGATATCTGCGAAAAATTCTTTAATGGTGATATTGCAGGAAGTGCAGCACTGCAGTTAAAGGCGCTCCCGCTGGTTGAGCAGTTATTCTGTGAAGTGAATCCGATTCCGGTTAAAAAAGCGATGCAGCTGATGGGTGTAGACTGTGGACCACTTCGCATGCCGCTGACAGAGATTTCAAAAGCACATGAAGAAACACTTGCAAAGGCAATGAAGGAATTTGGTATT